>DATLJJ010000321.1:0-3280 GCA_035538975.1 Sphingomonas sp.
GAGGGAGCGAGGTCGATCGTGTCGACCTGTTGCGCCGCGCTGAAATCATAGCCCGCGGCCCTGAAGACTCCCAGGATCGGCGCCGTGAGCAATATCACCGCCACGAGCATCGCGATCGCCACCAGGATCGTCGCGGGCAGCCGCCGAAGCGCTGTACGCCACGCGCTGCCTTGCAGGCCGAGCGCCATTGCCGTGATCACCAGCGACCCCCACACCGCGAGCACTGCGAAAGCAAGCTGGAGCAGGGCGAGCGGCAGCCCCAATCCGGGACCCCAACCGAGCCGCGCGGCTTCGAAATTGCCCTCGATCGACGCCGGAACGAAGAAAGCGAGGAGCGCGATCGGCAGGATCGCGCCGATATTGTCGCTCAGGAACTCCGCCGTCCGATCCCAGACGTTGCCCATCTTGACCATGCGTGCCCCCTTCATTCGTGCCGTGCTTAGCGGCGGGGCCCGTGCTTGCCAATGGCGCCGCCCTGCACATGCGCCTCAAGCTTGCGCAAAGCGGGACATGCGCGCAATCGGCAGGCATGACTTCGACCCCCGCAATCATGATCCCCGGCATCGAGTGGCGCGCCGAGTCCGAGCGCGTCGACTATGCCCGGGCGCTCGCCGCAATGGAGGCGCGCGCCGCGGCCGTGACGCGCGGTGAAGCGGATGAGCTCATCTGGCTGCTCGAGCATCCGCCCGTCTACACCGCCGGCACCAGCGCCACCGACGAAGGCGAGTTGCTCGATCCGCGCTTCCCCGTTCACCGCACCGGACGCGGCGGGCGCTACACCTATCACGGCCCCGGCCAGCGCATCGGCTATCTGGTGATGGACCTGCGCGAGCGGCGGCGCGACGTGCGGGGCTATGTCCATGCCGTGGAGGGCTGGGTGATCGCCGCGCTCGGCGAATGCGGCATCGAGGCATTCCGCGCGCCCGGCCGGATCGGCATCTGGACGCTCGACCGCGGGCAGGAGGCGAAGATCGGCGCAATCGGCGTTCGCATCCGCCAATGGGTCACGCTGCACGGCTTCGCGGTCAATCTTTCCCCCGATCTCGGGCACTTCGGCGGGATCGTGCCGTGCGGCATCGCCGAGTTCCCGGTCACCAGCGCCGCCGCACTGGGCAAGCCGGTCACCGCGGAAGCGTTCGATTCGGCGCTCGCTGCCACATTTTTGCCGTTTTTGGACGCTCTCTCCACTGGCGAGTGAAAAACGACTCTTGAGGGCCCGTCCCAAACCGTCTAATGCCTACCCCGGTTTGGGTATTAACGGCGTGTTCGTCGTCCAAATCCACTATCTAGGGAGCAATTACATGCGTGCAGTCCTTTCGAAGATCGTTGCTGGTTCGATGATCGCCGGTGCGGCCCTCCTGGCCTCGGCGTGCACCAGCAACGAGTCGACCAACGTCACCAACGCCACCGAGGTCGTCCCGACCGAGAACGTCGGCGCGACCGACGAGATGGTCACCACCAACATCGACACCGCGGCTCCGCTCGACAACACCACTGTCGACACGAACGCGACCGAGGCGACCGTCGACGCCAACGCCACCAACGCGATGTAATCATCGCGCGAAAGCGTGTTTCGAAAGGGCCGTCCGGGCGACCGGGCGGCCCTTTTTCGTGGATTCTCCCCCGAATGTGGCGCGCCGCGGAGGCTTTCGACAAAAAGGGGCTTGGGCCCGGACTCGAAAACCCTTAACCACGGCACACAGGGGTTGAGAGGACAGGATGCTTGTTTCGCGTATAACCGTCGTTCTGGCCGCCGCCGCGGGCATTTTCGCGTCGGCGCCGGCCTCGGCGCAATTCTTCCTCAAGCCGGTGAATCTCGCCGGCGCACCGGTGACGGGGGCCGAGCCGGGAATGACCGGTCCGGCGCTGCCGGGCGCGACCCCTCCCGAGCTGCGCGCTGCGCTGGTGTGGAACCTTCGCGCCGCGCTCAACGTCGCCGCGCTCCAGTGCCAGTTCGAGCCGACGCTGCTGACGCTGCCCAATTACAATGCGATGCTCAAGGATCACGCAGTCGAACTGCGGGACTCCTATGGAACGCTCGAGAAATATTTTGCTCGAACGAACAAGAACAAGAAGGAAGGGCAGATAGAACTCGATAAGTACGGCACGCGTGTCTACTCGAGCTTCTCGACTGTCTCGGCACAGCTCTCTTTCTGCCAGACGGCTGCCTCAATCAGCCACGATGCGCTGTTCACGGGCCGCGGCCAGCTCGGCACACTGGCGCAGGCCCGGATGGCCGAGCTCCGCGCCAGCCTCAAGCCGTGGGGGGAGCAATTCCGCAGCACCTCGGGCTACACGCTCCCGCCCTTCGGCCGGCTCCCGGCATTCGGCGACAAGCGCTGCTGGAAGAAGGACCGCTACCAGGAACGCAAGTGCGGGGCAGTGATCTGACCGCCTAGCGCAGGCCCAGCAGCTTGTGCGTCTGCAAGGTCAGGCGCCAGCGGGGCCGCGCCATCGCCAGGGCGATCGCGGCGCGCGTATTGGCCGCGGCTTCCGCGCTGTCCATCGGCTGGACGAGGAAGTTGCCGAAGTCCCAGCTTTCGAGCACCTCCGGATCGATTCCCGCTTGCGGCCAGACCAGCTTGAGCTCGTCGCCCGCGCGCTGGACTACCTCGCTCCCCGCCTTGGGGCTGATGCACACCCAATCGATGCCGGGATGCGCCGGCAGCGTGCCGTTGCTCTCGATCGCGATGCGGAAGCCCCGGGCGTGGAGCGCATCGACCAGCGCGTCGTCGACCTGGAGCATCGGCTCGCCGCCGGTGAGCACCACGAAGCGGGCCTCTGCGCCCTCACCCCAATGACCCTCGACTGCGTCGACCAGCGCCGCCGCATCGGCGAACTTGCCGCCGCCGAGCCCGTCGGTGCCCACGAAATCGGTGTCGCAGAATTTGCACACCGCGGCGGCGCGATCCTGCTCGCGCCCGCTCCACAGATTGCAGCCTGCGAAGCGCACGAACACCGCGCGTGCGCCGGCATTCACGCCCTCGCCCTGGAGCGTCAGGAACATCTCCTTGACGGCATAGGTCATCGGCCGGTCCTCAGGGCGCCGCGGCATAGCGCGTGGGATCGGGGAGGCCCGCCTCCTCGAAGCCCTTGGACCGCAGCCGGCAGCTGTCGCAAAGCCCGCAGTGCAGCCCGCCCGGTGCGGGATCATAGCACGACCAGCTCATCCCCGCATCGAGCCCCAACCGCGCCGCCTCGCGCGCGATATCGGCCTTGGTCATGTGCTGGAGCGGCGCACGGATGCGGAAGGGCTCACCCTGCACGCCCGCTTTGGTCG
>DATLJJ010000322.1:0-4560 GCA_035538975.1 Sphingomonas sp.
CTGCTGGTCGAAAAGGACGATCTGGCCGGCCACACCTCGTCCGCCTCGACCAAGCTGATCCACGGCGGGCTGCGCTACCTCGAGAACTACCAGTTCCGGCTGGTGCACGAAGGGCTGCACGAGCGCGAGCGGCTGCTCGCCGCCGCGCCGCACCTGATCCGGCCGATGGCCTTCGTGCTGCCGCATGCCCATGCGCTACGCCCATGGTGGATGGTCCGCGCCGGGCTCTATCTCTACGATCTGCTCGCCGGTGCCTCGAGCCTGCCGCATTCGCGCGGGCTCTCCGCGCGGGACAAGGCCTATACCGCGCCGCTCGCCGGCACCCACCGCGGCTTCGTCTATTCGGACGCCTGGGTTGACGATGCCCGCCTCACCCTCGCCAACGCCGTAGACGCCGCCGCGCACGGCGCCGAGATCGCGACGCGCACCGCGCTGCTATCGGCCCGGCGCGAGGGGCTGCTGTGGCGCGCGGAGCTCTCGGACGGGCGCAGGGTCGAGGCGCGCTGCCTCGTCAACGCCGCGGGCCCGTGGGTGATGGACCTCATCGGCCGCGCAGGCATCGCGACCGCCTCGCGCGTGCGGCTGGTCAAGGGCAGCCACATCGTCGTACCGCGCCTGTTCGACGGCGGCCACGCCTATATCCTCCAGCAGCCCGACCGCCGCATCGTCTTCGCCATTCCCTATGAGGATCGCTTTACCGAGATCGGCACTACCGACGTGCCGGTCGCGAAGCCCGAGGATGCGGGCTGCTCGCCTGAGGAAGTCGACTATCTCTGCCGGGCGGTGAATCGTTATTTCGCGCGCAAGACTGGTCCCTCGAACGTAGTGTGGAGCTGGTCCGGCGTGCGCCCGCTGCACGACGACGGCAGCAAAGCGGCGCAATCAGTGACGCGAGACTATCTGCTCGAACTGAGCGAGGACGGCGCACCCGCCCTTTCGGTCTTCGGCGGCAAGATCACCACCGCGCGCGCGCTGAGCGAGGAAGCGGTGGAGAAGATCGGCAAGGCGCTCGGCGTCGAGACCCGCGCCTGCACCCGGGCGCGCATGTTCCCCGGCGGCGCCATCCCCGCCTTCGATCACTTCCTCGACCAGGTCCGCGGACGCTGGCCGTTTCTCGGCGAAGCGCGGTCGCGGCGTATGGCGCATGCCTATGGCAGCCTGCTGGGGGAAATGCTGCGAGACGTGCACGAAGAGGCGGGGATGGGTGAGAGGTTCGGCGCGGGACTCACCGAGATCGAAGCGCGCTGGATGCGTGAGCAGGAGTGGGCGCGCACGCCCGAGGACGCGCTTTTCCGGCGCAGCAAGCTGGGGTTGCACCTCAGCGAGGCCGAGCGCGCTCGGTTCACCGCATGGTGGAAAGCAACTATCGCTTAACCAATTGTTGATAACTGAGAATGTAGCCATCCCGGCCGGGGGTGAGAGGGCTATGGCAACAAGGCTATCGCAGTATCGCAGTGTCGGACCGGCGCTCGTAGACCAGCGTCGCGAGCAGCGGCACCGCATCCTCGTGTCGCAGGCTACGCTGCGTGGGGAAGGCGAGGAACCGGTAGAAGCAACGCTGCACGACCTTTCGGTATATGGCTGTCGCCTGGCCTGTTCGACCGAACATGCGCAGGGCGAGCGGCTGTGGCTGCGCATCAAGGGCACCATGCCGGTTGCCGCGACGGTGGTGTGGAACGACGGCGGCCATATCGGCTGCCGCTTCGACGCGCCGATCGAGCGCAGCCTGATGCGCTCGCTGACGCTGGTGATCTGCTGAAGCCCGCTCAGCTATAGGCGATCATTCGCCCCAGAGTACCCACCGACAACCAGAGCAGCAGCGACGCCGCGGCCATTGCCCTGCCGAGCGCCGGCAGAGGCGCACCCGCCTCGGCCCGCCCCTGCCACGCCAGCCGGAATGCCAGCGCATTGGCGAGCGCCAGCGCGATCAGGACCAGTTTGCGATGGAAAGTCGCCGAGCGCGCCAGCGCCTCGCCATCGGCGGCGAAAAGCACGGTCCCGCTCGCCACGAGTATCGCCAGCCCCGCCAGCGCCACCGGCGTGAGCGCACGCGAGAGCGATGCGACGGGAAGTCCACGCCACAGCCCCGCAAGCCGCAAATCCACCACGCCGATGGCTCCCACCAGCATCACCAGCCCGAGCAGATGCAGCGTGTTGGCGACCGGATAGACCCATGCCCCGCCACTGGCCCATTGGCGTACCCCCGCGGCGTCGAGCCACTGCGCCCAGGCGAGCAGCGCGGCTTCCACGCCTCAGCGCAGCTCGACCGTCTTGCCGCCCGCGGTGATCCGCTCGATCCGCATCTCGGCGGTGCCATCCTTGCGGGCATAGCCGACGAGCGTCACCGTCTGCCCCTTGTTGATCATGTCGGCGCTCAAGCCCCGCGCCTCCATGCGGGCGACAGGCGCGAGCACGACATGCCATTGCTTGCCCTGCCAGCGCACCGACGCGCTGCCATGCGGATTGGCCCAGGAAACGCCCTGCAGCTTGCCACTTACCGTGAGCGGCCTGGTCTCGTCGTACGAGCTCCAGCCGTGGTGTGCGAGCGCGGCGGCGGGCAACGAGAGCGCGACGGCCGCGGCGAACAAGGTGATCCGAGTCATCCCTTCCTCCATTTCGCCCCCGCCCTTTCTACGCCGGTCTGCCCCGGCGTCTCAATAGCTGCCGTCCCCTTGCCATCCGCCGAGGACGTTGGCGCGAGTGAAGCTGGCGGCGGAAGCCGCGTCGAGCATCCGCCGCGTGGGCGAGGCCGGGCCGGCACCCGGCCCGCGGCTGGCGTGCTCGAACAGTCGTGCCTCCTGCGGGGTCAGCTGGCGCCGCTCGCCGTCAGGGCCCTTGTAGCCCATCCAGGTCCAGCCCTCGCGCTTGATATGGGCGTCCATCCAGCAATCGAGGAACACCGACTGGCCGGTGAGCGCCATGTTGCCGCCCGCACGCCAAGGGCGGCCGAGCCACGTCGAATGCGCGGGAACCCCGCGCTCGCGCGTCAGGCGGCACTGCGAGAAGACCAGCCCGAACGGCTGCGCCAGCGGCGTGCTCGGCGCGGTGAGAAACCCGAATTCCTGCGCTCCGGGCACGTAGCGCGTGACGATCTCACACTGTTCGAACCAGGCCGCAGCGCCCCCGAAGATGAAGTCCACGCCGCCGGCGATACGGCAGCGCGCCACACGCGTGCGCCCCTGAAGATAGAAGGTGTCCTGATAGCCCTCGAGCCGGCAATCCTCCACCAGCGTACGATCCGCCTCACGCGCGATCAGCAGCGCGACGGCCTGCGCCCCATTACCGGCATTGTCGCGCCTGGCGCCGATATAGTCGAAGCTGTTGCGGATGGTGAGGTTGCGCAGCGTCACACCGGGCGCGGCGACCGACAGGGTAGCGGTGCGACCGGTGCCCCATGTGCCCCCGTCAGGATGCGGCAGCCCGGCATAGGTGCCGTGGACCAGTTCGGTGTCGGGCCCGCTGCCGACGATCGTCACATTGGGGGTGGTGATGGTCAGCTTCTCGACCAGCCGCCCGGGCCGCACGAGAATGCGGAACGGGCGCCCGCCTGCCGCAGCCGCCTGCGCCAGCGCGGCGCCCAGCGTACCGCTGCGCGGATCGACCACCGCGTCCCATTGCTCAGCGGCGCGCGCCGCGACCGGCAGGGCCAGCGCCCCCGCCAGAAAGGCGCGGCGGCCGTTCACCAGCGATAGTTGAAGCTGATGCTGACTCGCTTTTCCTTGCCCGACCCCGGCGGCACTTCGTGACGCAGCCAACTCTCCCACAGCAGCACCTCCCCCGGTTCCGGCAACACCTCTATGAAGCTCCGCAGCAGCTCGGGCGCGTCCTCGCGCCGAGGCGGCGCAGCCATGAGCATGGCGAGCCGCGGATCCTCGAACTTCAGTCCGCGCGAGCCCGGCGGCAGCGCGACGTAGATCGTCCCCGAGACGACGCTGTGCGGATGGATATGCCCGCTGTGCCCGCCCTTGCCATCGAGGACATTGACCCACAGGCTGTCGAGCTTGAGCTTCCTGCCCCCGAGATCGAAGGCACAGGCCTCTGCGAAGCGCGCGACGTGCCGGTCGAGCAGCCGCTTCAGATCCGCGAAGTTGGGGTCGCGGATCGGCAGATCGTCGAGCGAGGCATAGCTGGTGTAGCCGCGATAGCCGTGCTCGCGGCACCAACGCTTCCCCGCCACGTCGTCCTCGGCGAGCTGGAGGCACGACTCCTCCAGCGCCTCGAGCAGCGCCGCATCGCCCAGCGGCTCCTGATAGACCTGCGTGGCGAACAGCGTGCGCATCAATAGGCGCGCGCGACCAGGATGCGCTCGACCGCAGGCCTGCCGGTGAAGATGCAGTCGCCCTCGGCCGGCGCGGCGTCGATGGCGACGTTGCGGAAGGTGAGCTTGAGCGCCTTCAGCCGCTCGACAACCTTGTCGAGCTCGGCGCCCGTCGGCTTCGACCAATTGACCTCGACCCAGCCCGGTTTCTCGCCCTCGAAGGCCTTTTCGAGCGCGTCGAAATCGGCCACGTCGCGGCGGATATTGGCCTCGGTGCGTGCCTTGGCCTGGTCGTACAGCGA
>DATLJJ010000323.1:0-12803 GCA_035538975.1 Sphingomonas sp.
CGGCAGCGGCGAGCCCTTCGGCCTCCATGCCGTCGATCAGCACGTCGGGGCCCTGATCGGTTTGGGCGAGGTGGACGTTCACGCGGCGCGTGCCCGGTAATAGCGCGGCGAGCAGCCCGCGAAGCGGCGCCACCAGCGCGAACAGCTCGGGCGCGAGGATCCAGCATTCCTCGAGGTCGATCAGCTTGTGGCTGTTCTGCTCGGTGAAGCCCAGATGGATCTGCCGCCCGCGCCGCTCGGCATGGAGTGTCGCACGACGGCGTGTGTTGGGCGGCGAGAGCGCCGGCTCGCGAATCTCCGCCTTCAGCCCCTGCGCTGCCAATGCGCCCGCGACACGATCGACGATGAAGCGGCTCCACGCCATGTCGTCGAGATGCTGGAGCTGGCAGCCGCCGCACTCCGGGAAATGCTTGCACGGGGGCTGCTGATGATGGGGGCCGGGAACGACGCTGCCATCGGCGCGCAGCGTGTCGCCGGGCGCGGCGAAGGGCACGTGGCGGCCGTCGGCAGTAACGCCATCGCCGCGGGCGGCGACGCGGAGGATTTCATCGTCGTTCAGAGACATTCAGCAAGCGCTTCCGGGATGTGACCGATCAGCTCATCGGCGATGAAGGCCGGTCCGGCAAGCTGCGCCGCGCGCGCGTGGAGCCAGGCGGCGGCCGCGGCGGGTGCCAGCCCCTTGCCGCCCTGCGCCACCTGCGCCGCGAGCAGGCCCGCGAGCACGTCGCCGGTGCCTGCAGTCGAAAGCCAGGGCGAGGCGCCCGCGAGAACGCGAACCTCTCCGCGTGGCGAGGCAATCACCGTATCGGCGCCCTTGTGGAGGATCGTGGCGCGCGTCGCGGCCGCTGCGGCGAGCGTATGATCGATCTTGCTTCCGTCGCCCGCGAACATCCGCTCGAACTCGCCACCATGCGGCGTGAGCCAGGTCGGCGCGGTGCGCGTACCGAGCCACTGCGCTGCGCTGTCTCCGAGCAGCGTCAGCGCGTCGCCGTCGACCACCAGCGGCTTGGGCGCGGCGAAGGCAGTGCGCAGGAAGGCTTCGGCGCGGCGGTCACGGCCGAGACCGGGGCCGAGGACGACGGCATCGACCCGGTCCCAGGCGAGGAACTCGGCGAGGTTCTCGCTGCTATGGACTTCGCGGCGGACGAGCGCATCGGGGCCGTCGCTCCACGGCCGGTTGCCAGCGAGCACGACATAGCCCGCCCCGCCCGCCATCGCCGCACGCGCCGCGAGCCGCGCCGCACCGGGCATCGTGCCCTCGATTACTGCGACGAGGCCGCGGCTGTACTTGTGGCTGTGCACGCCGGGCATCCCGAGGCGAGGCCGCGCGACGGTGCGCCACTGCGTCTCGACGGGAATACCGATGTCGGCGAGCAGCAGCTTGCCGCTGCGCTCCAGCCCCGCGTCGAGCAGATGCCCCGGCTTGAGCGCGCCCAACGCGAGCGTGGCACTGATCCCGCGCGGGGCCCCGAGGTCCGCGCCGCTGTCGGTCGCGATACCCGACGGCAGGTCGATCGCCAGCGTGAAGTCGGCGCCGGCGCAGAGCTCGGCGAAGACAGCCGCCAGCCCACGGTCGAGCGGGCGCGCCATGCCGGTGCCGAACAGTCCGTCGACCAGCACGGGACGCGGACGCGCGGCATAGAGCGAGCTGGTCGGCCCGTCCCATTGCCCCGCCATACGCGACGCGGCACCAGATTTGGGTTCGCCGGCGGCGACCAGAGTGACGTCATGGCCCCATGCCTTGAGCAATCGCGCCGCGACATAGGCGTCGCCGCCGTTGTTGCCGGGGCCGGCGAGCACCAGGATCGGGCGGCCGAGCGCGAAACGGGCAGTCTCGCGCGCGACGGCGGCGCCTGCCCGCTCCATCAGCGCGTCCTGCGAAGCGCCGCTGCGAAACAGCGCCTGCTCCGCCGCTACCATCTGCGCGGCGGTGACGATGGGGGCGTCCGAGGGACTCATTACAGCATCGTCGCGGGCAGCCGATAGCGCGCTCCGCCCAGCGACACTTCGACTGCGTCCCTGCCGAGCGGCGTCACCACAGCCGGTTCGGCGCCATCGGCGGCCGTCACGCGGCCGTCCTGCGTCACAAGCAGGCGCCTGAAGCCGCCGTCGGGGTGGCGGAGCGTGAGCTCGGTACCCTCGCGGTCGATCACGCAGGTTCGTGCGAATGCTGCCTCGCCCGGCGCCGCGCATTCGATGCGTTCGATGGTGCCCGCGGTGGTCGCATTGGCGGGCTCCGCGTCCGCCTTTTGCGACGGCGCGCGGTCGCAGGCAGCGAGCAAGAGGCAGATCAGCAGCACCAATCTCCCTCTTCCGCTTGCGGGAGAGGGGCGAAGTGAGCGTGTATACGGACGAGCGATGTCCATGCGGGCGCCAGACACCCTCACCCTTCCGCCGCTTTGCGGCTCCCTCCCTCTCCCGCAGGCGGGAGAGGGAAAGACTCAGATGTCCGCGTAGACATGGCGTTCGGCGCTGGCTCCCGGATGCGTCACCGCACCCTTATAGGCAGGGCCGACATTCTGCGAAAAGCGCCAGAGCGCGCCGGACTGGTAATCGTTGGTCCGCGGCTGCCATTTGGCGCGGCGCTCGGCGAGCACGTCCTCGGGAACGTTCAGATCCACGGTGCCCGCTTCGGCGTCGATGCTGATCTCGTCGCCGTCCTCGACGAACGCGATCGGACCGCCGTCCGCCGCCTCAGGGCCGACATGGCCGATGCAGAAGCCGCGCGTGCCGCCTGAGAAACGGCCGTCGGTGATCAGCGCCACCTTCTCGCCCAGTCCCTGGCCATACAGCGCTGCGGTGGTCGCCAGCATCTCACGCATGCCGGGGCCGCCCTTGGGTCCTTCGTAGCGGATGACGACGACCGTCCCCTCCTTGATCTCGTTCGCCTCGACCGCGGCGAAAGCATCCTCCTCACGCTCGAACACCTTGGCGGTGCCGGTGAACTGGAGGCGCTTCATCCCCGCGACCTTCACGATCGCGCCGTCGGGCGCCAGCGAGCCGCGGAGCCCCACGACGCCGCCCGTGGGCGTGATCGGGGTCCGGGCGTCGTAGATCACCTTCTGGTCGGGGTTCCAGGTGACCTCGTCGATGTTCTCGCCCAGCGTCTTGCCGGTGACGGTCATGCAGTCGAGGTGCAGCAGCCCCTCGGCAGCGAGCGTCTTCATCAGCATGTAGATGCCACCCGCCTCGTGCATGTCCTTCGCGACGTAGCGGCCGCCGGGCTTGAGATCGGCGATGTAGGGCGTGGTCTTGAAGATCTCGGCGACGTCGAACAGGTCGAATTCGATCCCCGCCTCGTTCGCCATCGCCGGCAAGTGAAGCGCGCCGTTGGTCGAGCCACCGGTCGCGGCGACGATACGCGCGGCGTTCTCGAACGCCTCACGCGTGCAGATGTCGCGCGGGCGGATGTTGCGCGCGATCAGCTCCATCACCTGACGACCCGCGGCAACCGCGACTTCCTCACGTGATTTGTAAGGAGCAGGCGCCATGTTGCTGTTTGGCAATGACAAACCAATCGCCTCGCCCACGCAAGCCATGGTGTTGGCGGTGTACTGGCCGCCGCAGGCGCCGTGTCCCGGGCAGGCAGCCTTCTCGATCTCCGTGACTTCGGAGAGCGGGCATTTGCCGGCGGAGAAACGGCCGACTGCTTCGAACACGTCGATCACGGTCAGGTCCTGACCATGCCAGCGGCCCGGAAGGATCGAGCCGCCATAGACGAAGATCGACGGCACGTTGAGGCGGAGCATCGCCATCATCATGCCGGGGAGCGACTTGTCGCAACCGGCGAAGGTGACGAGCGCGTCATAGCAATGGCCGCGGACGCTGAGCTCGACCGAATCGGCGATGACCTCGCGGCTGACCAGCGAGGACTTCATGCCCTGATGGCCCATGGCGATGCCGTCGGTCACGGTGATCGTGTTGAAGCGGCGCGGCATGCCGCCGGCCTCATTCACACCGGTGCGGCACCAGTCGGCCTGCATATCGAGCGTGGTGTTGCAAGGCGCGCTATCGTTGCCGGCCGAGGCAATGCCGACGAACGGACGGGCGATCTCCTCCTCGGTGAGGCCCATCGCGTAATAATAGCTGCGGTGCGGAGCGCTCTCGACGCCGACCGAAACGTGGCGGCTGGGGAGCTTGGATTTGTCGAATCGATTGGTCATGGCGCGCAAGCCTATGTCGTGAACCAGCCTTGCTGCGCAAGACTATTGCGCAAACTTTTTGCGGCAGTTGCGAAAGACTCCCTTTGCCTCCGCTCCTGCCTGCGCGCGATCAGCGGCTGGACGAAAGCGCCTCTCGCAAGTGATCGGCGAGGCCCGCCAACACTTCCGTCCAGCGCGCCACCCCCGCGGCGTCGCCGATCAGGTCGTTGCGCACCTCGATCGCGGCGGACGGGATGCCGTTCGCCTCTGCATGGCGGTTGAGCGTCGCGTTGAGCAGGCGGCCCGAATAGGGCTCGTTGTCCCCGGTCACGAGGCCTTGGGCGCGGAAGAAGTCGATCGCAGGCCGCGCAGCGCGCGCGTCGCGGTTGTAAAGAACGCCGACATGCCAGGGTCGATCGGTGCCGCCATGCTCGAGGCAGGGCGTGAAGCTGTGGATCGAAAGGATCAGCCGCGGCCGCTGGGTACGGACGCGCGAGGCGAGCAGGCGATGATAGGGCGCATGGAAGCGCGCGATGCGTGCCTGCCGATCGACGCTGTCGTTGCCAGGAATCGGATGCCCGTCGCTACGATGGGGAATTAGGCCGATATGGTCGGGCTCGCGGTGCAGGTCGATCACGAGGCGCGACACAGTGGCGAGGATCGCCGGCGCGTCGAGCCGGGCGGCGAGGCTACGTGTCAACGGTCCCGCGCCGATGTCCACGCCGATATGCAGGTCGAGCAGCGCAGAGGCGATGCCCAGATCGATATCGGGCGGAACGACATTTGAGGCATGATCGCAGAGAAGCAGTATATCTCGCTGCTTTCCCTCCGTTATTTCTGCAGGAGCGCTCATTTGTATTCGGGCTTTCTGCGTTCGCGAAAGGCGCTCAGGCCCTCGGCGAACTCGGCGCCGCCGAAGGCGTCCTCGAATGCGGCGTCGAGCCCCTTCCCGCCCCCCAGCGTGCGCTTGAGCAGCCGCACTGCCTGCGGTGCGTTCGAGACGATCGTCGCCGCAATCGCGGAGGCCATCTCGCCTGCGTCGACCGCGCGCAATTCGACCAGCCCGACGCGCCGGGCCTCCTCCGCGCCGAGCCGGTCGCCGGTGAAGAGCATCAGCGCGGCCATGCCCTTCCCTACCTGTGCTGCCAGCCTGACAACGTCCTGCTCGGGATAGCCTAGCCCGAGGCGCGCGGGCGTGGTCGCGAACTCGGCAGCGTCGCCGGCGATGCGCACATCGGCGGCGAGAGCAAGCGCGACGGCAGCACCAAAGCAGCCGCCGTCGACAGCGGCGATCACCGGTACCGGCAATGCGGCCACGGCTTCGATCGCTTCTCGCATCGCCATGCGGAAGTGCGGGCGGAGCGCGGGCTCGGCCTGGAGGCGCTCGAACTCACGCACGTCCGCGCCGGCCGAGAAGATGCCCGGCACCGCGGACTTGAGGATCACCGCACGGGCGTCGCCGATCCCCTGTACGGCCTCGGCGAGCGCTTCCCAGGCGGCGATCGGCAGCGCGTTCCTGGCCTCTGCCCGGTCGAGGCTGATCGTGGCGACGAAGCCGTCGTGCTGGACGCGGATCATGCCAGGCTCGTCTCCGCAACCCACCAGCTCGGCCTTGCCAGCGCGGCGGCGGCGTCAGCGCGCGCCTCGACGCTGTCGAGCAGCGCGAAACAGGTCGCCCCGGACCCGGACATGCGTGCAAGCCGCACACCGGGCCGGGCGGCGAGAGCCGCGAGCACTTCGCCGATCACGGGCGCGATCGTCAGCGCAGGCGCCTCGAGGTCGTTGCGTCCGGCAAGCGCCACTTCGAGCAGCGGCCCCTCGCCGATCGGACCGCGATCGATGCCGTCCCAGCGGCGGAACACCTCCGCGGTCGACACCGCAACGCCGGGGTTCACCAGCAGCACGGGCGTGCCGGGCAGCCCATCGATGGGCTCGAGCCGTTCACCCCTGCCGCGCCCCATCGCAGTGGCACCCTGCAGGCAGGCGGGAACGTCCGATCCGAGCGCCTCGGCGATGGCGAACAGGCGTGAGTCGTGCGGGTCGACGTCATGAAGCCGTGCGAGCGCGCGCAGCGTCGCGGCAGCATCGGCCGATCCGCCGCCGATTCCTGACGCGACCGGCAAATGCTTCTCGAGCAGGATCGAATGCGGCCCGCCTCCAAAAGTCTCCGTGAAGCGCCGCTCGGCGCGCGCCACAAGATTGTCGCCCTCGGCCGCGAGCGCTCCGGCAAAGGGGCCGCTCAGCGCGAAAGCCGCTTCCCCGGCGCGTGCGACGTGCACCAGATCGCCGTGCTCGACGAAAGCGAACAGCGTCTCCAGCTCGTGATAGCCGTCCGGACGGCGCGCGCGGACGTGTAGCGCCAGGTTGAGCTTGGCGCGCGCGGGCTCGACGATCATGGCACCGCCCGGGCTTCCATCCCGCCCGCCAGCTTGGCCTGGAGCCGCGCTGCGGCGTCGCCTTCGGCCTGCAGGGCTGCGGCGCGCCAGGCGTAGCGCGCCTCATAATGGCGCCCCAGCCGCCAATATACGTCGCCCAGATGCTCGTTGGCGCGCGTGCCGGCGGGATCGCCCTGAACCGCGCGCTCGAGCAGCGGGAGCGCACGCGCCGCGTCGCCGCGACGGAAATAGGCCCAGGCGAGCGAGTCGGCGATCGCGGGATTGTCAGGTTCGGCCTGGGCCGCACGCTCCAGCATCGCCTGCGCCTCGGCAAGATCGCCGCCGCGCTCGATCTCGGCAGTACCCAGATAGCTGAGCGCATCCGCCTGCTCGGGGGCCAGCGCCACGGCCCGGCGGAGCGCCGCGCGTGCATCCTCCCATTGGCCGGAGCGATCGAGCGCGCGGCCATGCAGATAGTGGAGGCGCCATTCCGCGTCTCCCCCGCTCCGTGCGAGAGCAGCGGCATAGGCGCGCGCCGCCCCCGCCTCGTCTCCTGCTTCCGCGAGGACATCGCCCCAGGTTACGAGATCGTCGCGGGTAGCGTCGCGCGTTTCCGCCCGCTTGCGGGCACGGGCGAGTGCTTCGGGGAAGCGGCCGGCGCTACGCAGCGCAGCAATCTCCCCTGCCGCAGCGGCATGCGAGGCAGGGCCGTCGCGGCGGATGTCAGCGAGCACCGCGAGCGCGAGCGCATCCGATCCTTCGCCGGACAGCGCACTGGCGAGGTGCAGCCGCGCGCGATCCTCCTCCGGATCGAGCAGGAGCGCGGCGCGCGTCAGAACGATCGAGAGATCGGCCATGTCCTCGGCGCCGATCTCGGTGGCGAGATCGAGAAACAGCCGCGCGGCGCCGAACGCGGCTCCCGTTTTCGCCCCCTTGTCCAGACGCTTCGCTTTCGCCCCCTCGCCGGCTGCTTCGAGCAGCTTGCGTGCGGTGCGACGCTCGCCGGTGCGGGCCAGCAACTGGGCAGCGTCGATGCGCAGATCGGGCGCATCGCCGGTGGAGAGCAGCGGCGCAAGCGCCACCATGGCCTCGTCACGCCGATGCGCGGCGATCAGCAGGAGCGCGCGATGGCGGGCGGTGTAGCGCCGGGCGAGCGCATCGGGCGGCTCGCCATCGAGCAGCGCGACAGCGTCCTCGCCCCGATCGAAGGCAAGCCAGGCACGCAGCGCTGGCGCGAGGAAGTCGAACGGCCCATGCGCGATCCGGTCCACCGCCCTGCCTGCCCCGGACGCATCGCCGGCACGCAGCGCCAGCGCGAGTGCCAATATGGCGGTGTCCGGCGGTGCGGTGCCGGCGCGCACGAGCACCGCCGCCGCACGCGAGGCGAGCGTATAGTCCCCCACCGCCAGCGCCTGGCGATAGGCGCGGCGCGCGACCACGCTGTCTTCGGGCGCCGTTGCCAGAGCCTGGGCATAGCCGGCGGCGGCGAGGTCGGCCGCGCCCTCGGCGTCCGCGGCACGTGCGCGGACATAGACCGCCGGATCGTCGGGCGCCTGCGCGGCCGCGGGAAGCGCCGCAGCGAGCGCCAGCGCCAGGCTACATGTTCGGATAATTGGGTCCGCCGCCACCTTCGGGCACCACCCAGTTGATGTTCTGCGTGGGATCCTTGATGTCGCAGGTCTTGCAGTGCACGCAATTCTGCGCGTTGATCTGGAACCGCAGATCATCGCCTTCCCCCACGACTTCATACACGCCGGCCGGACAGTAGCGCTGCGCCGGCTCGGCGTACACCGGCAGATTGTAGCTCAGCGGAATGTCGGGATCCTTGAGCGTCAGGTGGATCGGCTGGTCCTCCTCGTGATTGGTGTTCGAGAGGAACACCGAGGAGAGCCGGTCGAAGGTCAGCACGCCGTCTGGCTTGGGATATTCGATCGGCTTGACCTGGTCCGCGCGCAGCAAGCTCTCGTTGTCCGGGTGGTGCTTCATCGTGAAGGGCCAGCGGATGCCGAGATGCTCGCTCCACATGGCTAGGCCCGAGAGCATGGTGCCCCAGACGTCGCCGAACTTCTTGACCAGCGGCACCACGTTACGGACGCCGCGCAGCTCCTTCTCCACCCAGCTCGTGCGATAGGCTTCGGTATAGGCGGTCAGCTCGTCGGCGGCACGCCCGCCGGCGATCGCCGCGAAAGCCGCCTCGGCCGCCATCATGCCGCTCTTCATCGCTGTGTGCGTGCCCTTGATTCGGGGTACGTTGAGGAAGCCCGCCGCACAGCCGACCAGCGCCGCGCCCGGCATCACCAGCTTCGGAACGGACTGCCAACCGCCGTCGGTGATCGCGCGGGCGCCGTAGGAGACGCGCTTTCCGCCCTCGAGAATCGCCCGGATCGACGGATGGGTCTTCCAGCGCTGCATCTCATGGAAGGGCGAGAGATACGGGTTCTTGTAGTCGAGCCAGACCACGAACCCGCAGGCGACCTGCCCGTCGGCCTGGTGATAGAGGAAGCCGCCGCCGTTGCTCCCCTCGAGCGGCCAGCCCTGGGTGTGGATCACGCGGCCGGGCACGTGCTTCGCGGGATCGATGTCCCACAGCTCCTTGATGCCGATACCATAGACCTGCGGCTGGCAATCCTTGCGCAGGTCGAACTCGCGCATCAGCTGCTTGGTCAGGTGTCCGCGCGCGCCCTCGGCGAAGAAGGTATATTTGGCGTGGAGCTCGAGACCCGGCTGATAATCGGGCTTGTGCGTGCCGTCGCGCGCCACGCCCATGTCGCCGGTGGCGACGCCCTTCACGCTGCCGTCCTCGTTGTAGAGGATCTCGGCCGCGGCGAAGCCCGGGAAGATCTCGACGCCCAGCTCTCCGGCCTTCTCGGCCAGCCAGCGGCACAGGTTGCCCAGGCTTCCGGTGTAGGTGCCCTTGTTGTGCATGAAGGGAGGCAGCAGGAAATGCGGGAAGTCGGCGTGCCGCTTCTCGCTCAACATCCAATGGTGGTTCTCGGTCACCGGCACCCGCGCGAGCGGACAGCCGTCCTCGCGCCAATTCGGCAGCACCTCGTCGAGTGCGCGCGGATCGATCACCGCACCCGAAAGAATGTGCGCGCCGACCTCCGAGCCCTTTTCGAGCACGCAGACCGAAAGCTCCTGGCCCGCATCGCCCGCGAGCTGCTTCAATCGGATCGCAGCGGCGAGGCCCGCGGGGCCCGCGCCGACGATCACGACGTCATAGGGCATGGACTCTCGTTCGCTCATCCTCTTAATCCCTTGCGAGTCTCTTCGGCGGACGTAGCGTCGCGCCTGTCATCGTGCTCCGGCAACGTCCTGTCCATCTGTCGATGAAGGCAGATTGACCGCGGCGTCAACTAGGATTCAAATATCGGGTATGGGGGCGGAAACGCTACAGGACTGGCAAAAGATGCTGTCGAGCACGCTCGAATGGTGGAGCGACGCGGGCGTCGACATGCTCGTGGAGGACGAGGTCCGCGACTGGACCGCGCGTCCGGCGCCGCGCCCCGAGCAAGCTCCTGCCGCTCCCGCCATCGCTGCACCGCAGCCAGCGCCGCACGTGCCGGAGGCGCTGCCGGACACGCTCGATGCCTTCATCGCATGGCGCCTGAGCGATGCGGCCCCCGAGGCCCGGTGGATGTCGCCGCGGGTTCCCCCTGCCGGCGCCGCCGAGGCAGAATGGACCGTGCTGGTCGACATGCCCGAGCCTGAGGACAGCGATACGCTGATGAGCGGGCCGGCAGGTCGTCTGCTCGATCGCATGCTGCTCGCAGTGGGGCTCAGCCGCGCCGACGTGTATCTCGCCTCGCTCGCCGTGGCGCGGCCCGTCACAGGGCAGATCACTGCCGACGAAGGCCCCAGGCTCGCCGAGTTGGCCAGGCACCATCTGTCACTGGTGAAGCCCCGAAAGCTGCTGCTGCTCGGACAAGCGGCGAGCCGTGCCGTTCCCGAGACGGGCGGCGGCTTCACGGGCAAATCCCTAATCGTCGTTAACCACTTCGGCCAAGATTGTGCGGTAGTAGCTACGCATCACCCGCGCTTCCTGCTCGAGCGGCCTGCGTTCAAGGGTGAAGCGTGGAGACACCTGCTGCTGTTGCACCGGGGGGAAACGGTTTGACGATGCGTATCTTTCTTGCGGCGGCGCTTGTCGCAGCGCCTGCCGCAGCCCATGCCGAAGACGGCCCGGCGACGCCCGCCGCGCCGGCCACGAACGCGACCGCTGCGGCTCCGTTGCGCGACGGCGACGGCATTCCCGACCAGCTCGATGCCGATCAGCGTGCCGGCTACCGCGCAGTGTTCGCCGCGATCCGCGCCGAACGCTGGACCGACGCGCAGATCCAGCTCGATTCGATGAAGCAGGGCCCGCTCCACGCCATTGCGCGCGCCGAGCTCTACACAGCGAAGAACTCGCCCAGGGTCGACGCCGCGCCGCTGCTGGCGCTGCTGGCCGAGGCGCCCGAGCTTCCCGAGGCCGAGCAGGTCGCGCGGCTCGCGAAGATGCGCGGCGCAATCGAGACCCCGCCCCTGCCGCAGGCGCAGCGTCTGGCCTGGCTCGGCTCCTCGCCCGTGCGCCAGCGCGCGCGATCGATCCGCAGCGACACTGCCGCCACCGAAGTCGCGCTGGCGATCCAGCCCTTCGTCAAGGCCGACGATGGCGTGAACGCCGAGCTGCTGGTCGACAAGTTCGCCCCCGAGCTGACGCCCGAGGCGCTGACCGAGTGGCAGCAGAAGGTCGCGTGGATCTATTACACCGCGGGTGACGACACCAACGCCCGGCGGGTCGCGGCCAAGGCGCAGCAGGGCATGGGCGACTGGGTCGGCCAGGCCGATTGGGTGCAGGGCCTCGCCGCGTGGCGCCAGCGCGATTGCAACGGCGCCGGGACCGCCTTCGACCTCGTCTCGACCCGCGCCGCGGACACCGAGCTGCGTTCCGCCGGTCTCTATTGGGCCTCGCGCGCCGATACGGCGTGTGGCCGGCCCGAAAAGGTCAGCGTCAAGCTCAGCGCTGCTGCCCAATATGGCGAAACCTATTACGGGCTGCTGGCCAAGGCCGCGCTGGGGATCGAGGACAAGCCGCTCGCTACCGATCGCTTCATCGCGGAGGATTGGCGCACCCTCGAGCGGCGCCCCAACGTCCGCGTCGCCGCGGCGCTTGCCGAGATAGGAGAGAACGGGCTTGCCGGCGACGTGCTGCGCCACCAGGCTAGGTTCTGCACGCCCGACGAGCATACCGCGCTCACACGCCTTGCCGGTCGGCTCAATCTGGCCGCTGCCGAGCTGTGGCTGTCGCACAACGGCCCCGTGGGCGCGCGTGCGCTCGTCCAGGCGCGCTATCCCTCGCCCAACTGGACTCCCGCCGGGGGCTGGCGCGTCGACAAGGCGCTGGTCTTTGCCCATACGCTGCAGGAATCGCGCTTCAATTCGGAGATCCGCAGCGCCGCGGGCGCGATGGGGCTGATGCAGGTCAAGCAGGGCGCGGCGATCGACGTCGGCCGCCGCAGCGGCGTCTTCTACGCGCCGGGCGACCTCACCAAGCCCTCGGTCAACATGGAAATCGGCCAGTCCTATCTCGAGCAGCTGCGTGATCAGCCCTTCACGCAGGGACTGCTGCCCAAGGTGATCGCCGCCTATAACGCGGGGCCCACGCCGGTTCAGCTCTGGAACAGCCAGATGCGCGACAATGGCGATCCGCTGCTCTACATCGAGAGCATCCCTTACTGGGAGACGCGCGGCTATGTGATGACCGTGCTGCGCAACTATTGGATGTACGAGCAGCAGGAGGGCCGCAAGTCGGTGAGCCGCTCCGCGCTTGCGCAGGGGCTGTGGCCACGTTTCCCCGGCCTTCCCGGCGCGTCGGCAGTGAAGGTGAGCGCCGCTGCGCCGGCTGTTTCGTTCGTGCCGCAACAGGTGCAGGTCGCGAGTGGCAATTGACGAAAGCGTGGCGTTCCGGCCGGTCCGGATCGCTGTCCTGACCGTTTCCGACACGCGCACCGCTGCCGACGACCGCTCGGGCGACCGGCTCGTCGGGCGGCTGACGGGTGCCGGGCACGAACTCGCCGACCGCACGATCGTGCGCGACGATGCCGACCTGATCGTCGCGCGGCTTCACGCCTGGATCGATGATCCGGAGGTCGACGTGATCCTCAGCACCGGCGGTACCGGCGTGACCGGCCGCGACGTGACGCCCGAGGCGCTCGCGCGCGTGTGGGACAAGGAGATCCCCGGCTTCGGGGAGCTCTTTCGCTGGCTGAGCTATCAGACGATCGGCACGTCGACGATCCAGTCG
>DATLJJ010000324.1:0-4603 GCA_035538975.1 Sphingomonas sp.
CCTTCGATCCTGGTGGGCGACTTCAACATCGCGCCGCTCGAATGCGACGTGTGGAACCACAAGGCGCTGCTCGACGTGGTGAGCCACACGCCGGTCGAAGTGGATGCGCTTGGCCGCCTGCAGGCCGCGCACGACTGGGTCGACCTCGGCCGCAGCTTCGTGCCCGCGCCCGAACGCTGCTTCACCTGGTGGAGCTATCGCGCGAAGGACTGGCTGGCCTCGGATCGCGGTCGCCGGCTCGATCATATGTGGGCGAGCCCCGAAGTGGCCAGGACTGCGACAGGCCACAAGGTCCATGAGCCCTGCCGCAGCTGGCTCAAGCCTTCGGACCACGTGCCCATCGTCACGGAATTCGACTTTTGAGTGACCCACGCGCCGTTGCCCGCGCGATCGACGCGCTGCGTCGCGGCTGGCCCGTCGCGATCCGCGGGGGCGACGGCACGCTCCGCCTGCTGGCGATCGAAACCGCGGATTCCGGGCGGCTGAAGGCCTTTGATCCCGATGCGCAGGCGCCGGTGCTGCTCTCGGCCGGCCGCGCCGCCACACTCAAGCTCGCAAACCAGCGCGACGCTGCCACGCCCGACGCGCCGGTGCTGGTCGAACGCGTGCCGTGGCTCGACTTCGACGCGGCAACGGCGCTGGCCGATCCCCAGCTCGATCTGGCGACGCCGCTCAAGGGGCCCTTCCGCGCGCTTCCTCTCGTCGCGAGCGACGCCGCCGCAGCAACGCTCCGGTTGGCACGCGTGGCCGGGATGCTCCCGGCCTTCTTCGCGATCGAGGGAGAGGATGCGGCGGCGATCACGCCCGCCGATATCGACGCGCATGAGGATGCCGCACGGCTACGCATCGTGGCGCGCGCGCATCTGCCGGTCGAGGGCGACGAAGATGCCGAAATTGTCGCCTTCCGCACCGACGAGATGCCCGGCGAGCATGTCGCACTGCTGATCGGCCAGCCCGATGGCAATCCGCCGCTGGTACGGCTCCACAGCGAGTGCCTGACCGGCGACGTGCTCGGCTCGTTGAAGTGCGATTGCGGCCCCCAGCTTCGCGCTGCGATCGACGAGATCAAGGCGAGTGGCTGGGGCATCCTCCTCTATCTGCGCCAGGAAGGCCGCGGCATCGGGCTGATCAACAAGCTGCGCGCCTATGCGCTGCAGGACCAGGGATTCGACACCGTCGACGCCAACACGCGGCTGGGCTTCGCAGTCGACGCGCGCAATTTCGCGACTGCCGCGCGCATGCTGACACTGCTGGGCCAGCAGCAGGTCCGGCTGCTCACCAACAATCCTGGAAAGGTAGAGGGGCTGGAAGCGGCGGGCGTCCGGGTCACCGAGCGGGTGCCGCACCAGCTCCCGCCCAATCCCCACAACGAGCGCTATCTGGCGACCAAGCGCGACCGCACCGGCCACCAGCTCTAGAGGAGCAGCCGGGCGACCTCGCCGAAGTCGTGCGCGATCTCGCGGACGCCGAGCGCACGCAACCGCTCGCCATGATCGGGCGGGCAATGCGACCCTGCGCACAGCCCGATCACATGCGCGCCCGAGGCCAATGCCCCCGTAACGCCCACCGGCGAATCCTCGAGGATCACGGTACGCGCAATGTCGACGCCGAGCGCCTGCGCGGCATGGAGATAGATGTCCGGTGCCGGCTTGCCGCGCGCGACATGCTCGCGTCCGCTGAAGATCCTGTCGTCGAAGGCGTCGCGCACGCCCAGATGCTCGAGATGCCGCGTGATCCAGCGCGTCGAGCTCGACGAGGCTATCGCGCGCGGCAGTTCGGGTGGCAGCGCACGGATGAAGGCGATCGCGCCGGCGACTTCGGGCAAGCCTTCCTCGAGCGCACGGCGATCCTCGTGGGCGCGCGCCTCGTGGAAATCCTCGGGAATCGCGCGCCCGATCCACTTCTCGATCGCATCATGAAAATCGCGCCCGGCGAGCCCCATGAAATTGGCCATCGATTCTTCGGGCGTGGTCGGATGGCCGATCCGTGTGAGATAGTCCGCGATCTGGCGGTTGCCCGCATATTCGCTTTCGAGCAGCACGCCGTCGAAGTCGAAGATGATGCCGTCGAACCTCACGCGCGATCTCCGAACAGCGCAGTGCCGACACGCACGTGCGTGGCGCCGATCATCACGGCCGTCTCGTAATCACTCGACATCCCCATGCTGAGCCCTTCGAGCCCGTGATCCCGGGCGAGCCTGGCGAGGAGCGCGAAATAGGGTGCGGGCTCCAGCTCTAGCGGCGGCACGCACATCAGCCCGGCGATCGGCAACTCCACGGCGCGCGCCTCGGCGAGAAGCGCGGGCAACGCCTCGACCGGGCAGCCGCCCTTCTGCGGCTCGTCGCCGATGTTGACCTGGATGAAACAGTCGGGCCGTCGGCCGCTGCGCTCCATCGCCTTTGCAAGCGCGGGAACGAGCGAGGGGCGATCGAGCGAATGGATCGCATCGAACAGCGCTACGGCGTCGTCGGCCTTGTTCGACTGGAGCTGGCCGACGAGGTGCAGTTGCACGTCCGGGAACCCGGCGCGGAGCTCGGGCCATTTCGCAGCGGCTTCCTGAACCCGGTTCTCGCCGAACACGCGCTGTCCCGCGGCGAGCAGCGGGCGGATCGCTTCGGACTCGTGCGTCTTGGAGACCGCGATGAGCGTGACCGATTCGGGCTTGCGGTCGGCGAGCCCGGCGGCGCGCGCGATCTTCTCGCGAACGGCGGCGAGGCGCTGGCTGGCGTCGTCTGTGGACATGGGGCGCGCTATAGGCAGGGCGATGCACCGCCGCCACCCCCTCCCTCGCCTGTGGTTGATGACCGACGAACGCATGGGCGATTCGCTCATGCCGGCACTCGAACGACTGCCGCGGGGGAGCGGCGTGGTGTTCCGGCACTATGGTCTGCCGTCGGCGGAGCGGCGGGCTTTGTTCGCGAAGGTCACGAAGGTCGCGCACATGCGCGGGTTGCTGCTGGTGCGTGCCGGGTCGCGGAGGCTGGGGCGCGGCGAGGCGGGGGTGCATGGGGAACGGTCGGACGGGCTCACGACCTGGCCGGCGCATTCGCGGCGCGAGGCGATCACGGCGATTCGCGCGGGAGCCGATGTGCTGTTCGTCTCCCCGGTCTTCCCGACACGCTCGCATCCCGGCGCGCGAACGCTGGGGCGGGTGCGGCTGGGACTGATGATCCGGGGTCTGGGCGTGCCGGTGATCGCGTTGGGTGGAATGGATGCGCGGCAAGCCGCCGGGTTGCGCGCGCTCGGAATCTACGGCTGGGCCGGAATAGACGCCTGGATCCGCTAGAGCCTAGAAGCGGAAGGCGGTGCCCACATAGACCGCCTGGCTGTCGCGGCGGTCGTCGGTCATCTTGGGCAGCCGGTCACGCTCGCTCTTGTAGCGGACGCCGGCCGTGACATCGAGGTTGCGAGTCAGCGAATAGGAGCCGCCCACGTCGATCGAGTAGCTGGGCTTGTCGCCGATCAGCACCGGCGTGTTGGCGAGCGGCCGGTCGGCCTCCGCCAGGACACGGCCCGAGACGCGCTTGCCGCTGTAGCTCACGCCGACATTGGCCTGCTCGCGCGAGCCGGGCTGCGTCACCAGATCGACGCGAGTCACGTCGCCCGAGACGGCGAAGCGCTTCCAGCCCACCGACACGCCGAGGTTGTACGCGATCGGCGCGAGGCTGACCGACGGCACGAGCGCACCGCGTTCGGCGACGCGCTCGTTGCGAGTCGAGCGGGCGCGGACCGCGACCGTCACCGCGCGGCTGGCGCGGCGCGATTCGGACGGCGTGAAGCGGAAGCCGCTGTCGGGAAGACCGCTGCGCGCGAGGATCGCAGCCAGCTTGGGATCGGCGGCCGCCGGAGTGAAGGTGCCCAGCCCGCGCGACGCGACGACGCGCTTGTCGAGGCTGCGTACCACCCGGCCGCTCTCCTGCGCCTGGAGCGCCGGCGCGATGAGCGCCCCGGCGGCGCACAGCGCCCCGAGCCCAGCTCCCGCGATCCAACGTCCCAACCGCATGTTCATTCCCCTCAGATGGTATCGCCTACCATGATTCGCGACCGTGGTTCCACCAGCGGCACAAATTTCGTCTCAGTGTTGCACCATCCCCACAGATTCCGCAGACAATTGGCGCCGAATCGGCCGGAAGGCGTACGAATCGCCGCCTTGCTCCCGCCATATCAGCCCCTATAGATGCTCGGGCCTGTTTCCATCTGCCTTTAGGAATCTGTCGATGAACCGCCTGTTGCGCACCGCGATCCTGGGGTCGCTCGCTCTTTCGATCACCGCGTGCGGCGGCAACAAGCGCCCGGAGGCCGATCTTGCGGCATCCAAGGTGACGACGATCGGCGTGAACTCCTATCTGTGGCGCGCGAGCCTCGACACGCTGAGCTTCATGCCGCTGCTCCAGACCGATTCGAACGGCGGCGTGATCGTCACCGACTGGTACGTGAACCCCAACGTCCCCACCGAGCGGATGAAGGTGACCGTTACCATCCTCGATCAGGACCTGCGCGCCGACGCGCTGCGCGTCGCGGCGCTGCGCGAAGTCAACACCAGCGGCCAGTGGGTGACTGCGCCGGTGCAGGCGGCGACGGTGCAGAAGCTCGAGGACATCAT
>DATLJJ010000325.1:0-7860 GCA_035538975.1 Sphingomonas sp.
CTAGGCTTTCCGCCGGGCAACGGGCGTTAGCGCTCGCCGGAAGCCTGTTAGTCGCTGTGAGGGCCGGAGCTCCGGGCCTCGGCATGACGAACGCTAACGCCGGATAACGGGCGTATCGGCGCGGATTCTCTACCTTGGGCGGCACCCTTCAGGGAGAATTGCCATGTCCGATACCAAGACCCTCTACACCGCCAATGTCCATGTGACGGGGGGACGCGAAGGCGCCGCCCGCAGCTCGGATGGCCGCCTCGACCTCAAGCTCTCCACCCCCGGCAGCACCGGGCAGGGGACGAACCCCGAACAGCTGTTCGCGGCCGGATGGTCGGCATGCTTCGAAGGCGCGATGGCGATCGCCGCACGGGCCAGGGGCATCACTCTGCCCAGCGACCTCGCGATCGACGCCCAGGTCGATCTGCGCCAGGGCGAGGACGGCTATTCGCTCGCTGCGCGGCTGAACGTCAGCGCCCCCGGTCTCGACCCGGCGATCGCGCGCCAGATCATCGAGACCGCGCATCGGACCTGTCCTTATTCCAGGGCGATCAAGGGCAATATCGACGCCCTGGTCACGCTCGCCTGATCCGGGGGAGAGCGAAAATGCGGAAGCGCATCACCGGCGGGCTGACGCTCGCCGCCGCCCTCATCGCCCCGGCCGCGCAGGCGCAATCGGCCAAACCCACGGTCGTGCTCGTCCATGGCGCGTTCGCGGATTCGTCGAGCTGGAACGGTGTCATCACCATCCTCGAGCGCGACGGATACACGGTTGTCGCCGCGCCCAATCCGCTGCGCGGCGTGCGCGCCGATGCCGAGGTCGTCGGCGATCTCGTCAAGAGCATCGCGGGGCCGGTCGTCCTCGTCGGCCATTCCTATGGCGGATCGGTGATCAGCGAAGCGGCCGAGCAGGCGCCGAACGTGAAGGCGCTGGTCTATGTCGCTGCCTTTGCGCCCGAAGCCGGCGAGACCGCTCTCGGCCTGACCGGCAAGTTCCCCGGCAGCACCCTCGCGCCTGCGCTTGCTCCGCCGGTACGCCTCGCCGGCGGCGGCAACGACCTCTACATCCTCCAGGCGCGCTTCCACGACCAGTTCGCGGCGGACGTGCCCGAGGCGGAGGCGCGGCTTATGGCGGCGGGCCAGCGCCCGATCGCCGACGCTGCCCTGTCGGAAGCTTCCGCCGCGCCGGCGTGGAAGCACGTCCCGTCCTGGTTCATCTATGGCGACGCCGATCGCAACATCCCGCCCGCCGCGCTGGCGTTCATGGCCGATCGCGCCGGGTCGCGCGGGACGGTGGTGGTGAAGGGCGCCTCGCACGTGGTGATGGTGTCCAACGCGCCGGCGGTGGCCGGCCTGATCGAACGCGCGGCGACGGCCCGCTAGCTCGAAGCGCCGGCGCGCCTTCCCCCAGGCAGCCCCCGAAGCGCCGGCGCCCACGCCCACGATCGGCTTCGCCTCGCGTTGCCGATCGTGGGCGATTTTTGTTCGGGAGCGGCCTACCGCGCGTAATCGGTGAAGACGAGATCCGCGTTCTTCGCCAGGGTAGTAAGCTTCGAATGGCAGGCGAAGCACGCGCGCGTGAGCGCGGGGTCGGGGTTCGGCGCCCCGTTCTCGAACTGGCCATAGCCCCAGCCGGCGCTCGTGGCGTAGCGCTTCGAATCCTTGACGCTCACCTGCACGTTGGTGGGCGGCCCCGCGACGAAGGACTGGGGCGCGGGGAAGACCGCGTCGTTGCGCGCGGAGGAATCGAATCGCCAGGCCAGCCGCACGATCACCGCGCCATCGGGGAAGGGGCGCACGCCGTCGCGAAAGGCCTTCACGGCGACGTCGTTGCCAAGGATGGCGCGGATGTCGTTGTTCTTGCCCGCTTCGTGCGCGACGCTGATCAGCTTCCAGTCACGATAGCCCTGCGGAAGCTTCACGCCATAGACCGGCGAACCTGCCTGCTCGTGCGGCAGCGCCGCCGAGATGCCGAACAACAGGCTCGCGAGCGCGAAGCCACAGATTGCAAGCCGTTGCATGTCAAAGCTCCTCCGGTACGATTTCAGCCAGCCAGCTTTGCGGCGTCGAGCACTGCGCGGGCGAAGGCGGCGGGGGCTTCCTGCGGCAGATTATGGCCGATGCCGCCGGTGATCAGCCGGTGCGCATAGGGGCCGGTGAACCGGGCGCGATATTGCGCAGGCTCGGGGTGAGGGGCGCCATTGGCGTCGCCTTCCATGGTGATTGCGGGAATCGTGACCGGCGGCGCTGCGGCCAGCTTCGCCTCGACGGCGTCATATTGCCGCTCGCCGTCGGCGAGCCCGAGCCGCCAGCGGTAATTGTGGATCACGATCGCGACGTGCTGCGGATTGGCGAACGAGGCCGCGGAGCGCGCGTAAGTAGCGGCGTCGAACTGCCATCGGGGCGAGGCGAGCTTCCAGATCAGTTCGTTGAACGCGTTGAGGTTGGCGGCGTAGCCGGCCTTGCCGCGCTCGGTCGCGAAGTAGAATTGATACCACCATTGCAGCTCGGCCTTGGGCGGAAGCGGCTTGGCATTGCCGGCCTGGCTGCCGATCAGATAGCCGCTGACCGAAACCAGCGCCTTGCACCGCTCGGGCCAGAGCACGGCCATGATGTCCGCGGTCCGGGCGCCCCAGTCGAACCCCGCGACGACAGCCCGCCGGATGCCCAGCGCGTCCATCAGCGCGAGCCCATCGGCGGCGAGCGCAGCTTGTTGCGCGTTGCGGGGCGCCTCGGGCGAGCGGATCAGCGTCGTTCCGAAGCCGCGCAGATGGGGGATGATCACACGATACCCCTGCGCGACGAGCAGCGGCGCGACCTCGGCGAAGGCGTGGATGTCATAGGGCCAGCCGTGGAACAGCAGGACGGCGGGGCCGGAGACGGGTCCCATGTCGACATAGCCGATGCTGAGCACGCCCGCGTCGATCTGCCGGACCGGAGGGAAGGGCACGGCGGCCACCGGACGCGGCGTGGCCGAGGCGCGCGCACCGACAGCTCCGATCAGCGTCGCGGCGGTTGCGGCCGCGCCCTGAACGAAGCGGCGGCGATCAGGATTCAGGGACTCGGGAAACGGCGTCTGCACGACTCTTTCCTTTCGGAGGCTGGCGATGCGCCGGAGATACGAGCGCGGGGCGAGAAGCGCCCGTTAATCGCTGTGATCCGCTGTGAGTTGCGCCGGAACAGGTGAAGGGACGCGCCGAATGCTCGGTCGGAAACGTCCGCTTTGACGGGCGGCGATCCGTAACCGGTCAGACGGCTAACCGCTCAAAAGCGGCAATTTACCTTCGGCCAGGGGCAATGCCGCTGCCCATATCGCTCATACCATGGCTTCGGAGCACCGGAATCTCGCAGCCTCGGGTCAGGGTAAAACCCGATCCCTCGTCGCGTGGGGCCGCCTATCCTGATCCGGCTTTCTCCAGCAGGAGGATCGACGATCGCCGGCGTAGATTCCCTGGATGCGCAATCGATTGGCGTCGTGACGTGCGGGGCGTCGTGACGGCAGGCGGGAGACGCGCGAGCGGCGCACTCGCCCTGGTGTCGCTGTTGCTCGCGACGAGCTGCAACTTCGCGCCCGCCTATGTCCAGCCGGCCATGCCGGTCCCCGGGCAATATGCGGCCGCATCGCCGCCGGGTCAGTCGATCGCTCGCCTCGATTGGCAGCAATTCTTCCCCGATCCGCAGCTCCGCTCGCTGATCGCGCAGGCGCTGGCGAACAACCGCGACATCCGCATCGCCACCGCGCGCGTCGCCGAGGCGCGCGCGGCCTGGCGGATCCAGGGTGCGCCGCTCTATCCCCAGCTCGATGCAGTCGCGACCGGTACGCGCGGGCGTTCGGTCACGACGCTGCCCGGCCTCGGCACCCAGGCCTTCGACGTCCGGCAGATCACCGCGCAGCTCAGCGCAAGCTGGGAGATCGACTTCTGGGGGCGGGTTCGCAACCTGCGGGAGGCCGCGCGCGAGCAGTTCCTCGCGACCGAGGAAGCGCGCCGTGCAGTTGCGACCGATCTCGTCGCACAGGTGGCGCTTGGCTATCTGCTCGAGCGCGAGTTCGAGGAGCGGTTCGCGCTTGCCCGACGCTCGGTCGCGACGCGCGAGGATACGCTGCGGATCATGCGCCGGCGCTATGAGGTCGGCTCGGGATCAAAGTTCGAGAGGGAGCAGGCGCAGGTCTTGCTGTCCCAGGCGCAGACGGTGCTCCAGGCGCTCGAGCAGGATCGCGCGGTCAACCGCAACGCGCTGGCTTTGCTCGTCGGCCAGCCGGTTTCGATCCCGCCGGGAACGCTCGGGCTCGCTCGTGACGCGCGTGAATTCGCGCTGCCGGTGGGACTGCCCTCCGAGCTGCTCGTCAACCGGCCCGACATCGTCGCCGCCGAGCATCGCCTGCGCGCCGCCAATGCCGATATCGGTGCGGCGCGCGCCGCCTTCTTCCCCAACATCAGCCTGACCGGCGCGCTGGGTACCTCGAGTACCGCCTTGTCCGGCCTTTTTGGTAGCGACAGCGCGACGTGGAGCTTCACGCCCACGCTGGTGGCACCTCTGTTCGACGCCGGCCGCCTGCGCGGCAATCTCGAGGCGACGCGAGCGCGGCGCGACGCTGCAGTGGCTGACTATGAGCGCACGATCCAGTCGGCGTTTCGCGATGTCTCCGACGCGCTGGTGCGGCGCGAGCAGCTCGCCAAGCAGGTCGCGACGACGCGCATCCTGCTCGACGCGCAGCGCGAGCGCGCGCGGCTGGCGCAGCTGCGCTTCGACTATGGCCGCTCGACCTATCTCGAGGTGCTCGACGCGCAGCGCGACCTTTTCGAGGCTGAGCAGGCGCTGGTCCAGCTGCGCCGCGCCGAGTTCGCCAGCATCGTCGCGCTCTATGCGGCACTCGGCGGCGGGTTCGCTCCGAACAGCAATTTCGATGCCGGCCGGCAACAGGGCGAGGGGCAGATGCGATGACGAAGAGGTGGCTCGTGCGGGGCCTGATCGTGGCGGTAGTAGCGGTCGCGGGTTGGGCCTTGTGGTCGTTGCTCCAGCCTTCGGGACTGCCGGAGGGCATCGCCGCGGGCAATGGCCGGCTCGAGGCGGTCGAGATCGATATCGCCTCGCGCGCACCCGGACGGATCCGCGACATCACGGCCGTCGAGGGGCAACTCGTCAAGGCCGGCGAAGTCGTGGCACATATGGATACCGAGGTGCTCGCGGCACAGCGCGCCGAGGCCGAAGCGCAGCTTGCCGAGGCGCAGAACGCAGTGCTGATCGCCGAGACCCAGATCGCCCAGCGCCGCAGCGAGCGCGCCGCCGCCTATGCCGTGGTGCGCCAGCGCGGCGCCGAGCTCACCGCCGCGCGCAAGCGGCTCGGCCGGTCCGAGACGCTCGCGCGCGAAGGCGCCACTGCGGTTCAGGAACGCGACGACAATCGCGCGCAGGTCGAAGGCGCGGCGGCGGCTGTCGAGGCCTCGCGCGCGCAGCTCGCTTCGGCCGATGTCGCCGTCACGACTGCAGCTAACCAGGCGATCGGTACGCGCTCGCGCGTCGAGGCGGTGCGGGCGACGATCCAGCGGATCGAGGCCGACATAGCCGACAGCGCCCTGCGAGCGCCGCGCGACGGGCGGGTTCAGGTTCGCGTGGCGCAGCCTGGCGAGGTCGTCGGGGCAGGCGGGCGCGTGCTCAACCTGGTCGACCTGACCGACGTCAGCATGACCTTCTTCCTGCCGGCGACCGCCGTCGGCCGCGTCGGCATCGGCAGCGAGGCGCGCATCGTGCTCGATGCCGCGCCCGATTTTCCGATCCCGGCGACGATCGCCTTCGTCGCCGACGTCGCGCAATTCACGCCAAAGACGATCGAAACGCAGAGCGAGCGCGAGAAGATGATGTTCCGGGTTCGCGCGCGGATCGATCCCGCGTTGCTTCGCCGGCACATCGCCCAGGTGAAGACCGGGCTCCCGGGCATGGCCTATGTACGGCTCGATTCCAGGGTCCCCTGGCCCGCCAATCTGCAGCTGAGGGGGCAGGGTGCGGGGCGGTGACTTCGCCCGCTCCCTCCGGCGAGACCGCGGAGCCGGTCGTTCATCTGGCCGGCGTGCGCCTGAACTATGGCCGGACCGAAGCGCTACGTGGCATCGATCTCGACATTCCTCCGGGCCGGATGGTCGGGCTGATCGGACCGGACGGCGTAGGCAAGTCGAGTCTCCTGTCGTTGATCGCCGGCGCGCGGGTGATCCAGCAGGGCGAGGTGCATGTGCTCGGCGGCGACCTGCGCGATCCCGACCATCGGCGCGCGGTCTGCGCGCGCATTGCCTATATGCCGCAAGGCCTCGGCAAAAACCTCTATCCGACGCTGTCGATCGAGGAGAATCTGCAATTCTTCGCGCGGCTGTTCGGCCATGACGCGGCTGAGCGGCGGCGGCGGATCGACGCGCTGACACGCGCCACCGGGCTCGATCCCTTTCTCGGCCGTCCCGCCGGCAAGCTTTCGGGGGGCATGAAGCAGAAGCTTGGCCTGTGCTGTGCGCTGATCCACGATCCTGACCTGCTGATCCTCGATGAGCCGACGACGGGTGTCGACCCGCTGGCCCGCGCGCAATTCTGGGACCTGATCAACCGCATCCGCGCCACGCGGCCGGGGATGAGCGTGCTCGTCGCCACCGCCTATATGGACGAGGCGCAGCGCTTCGACTGGCTGGTCGCGCTCGACGACGGCCGGATCCTGGCCACGGGCACGCCGGCCGAGCTGCTCGCGCGCACCGGTACCACGTCGCTCGAGACCGCGTTCATCGCGCTGCTGCCGGAGGAGAAGCGTCGCGGCCATGCCGCCGTCGAGATTCCGCCGCTCGACGTCGATCCCGACGACATCGCCATCGAGGCGCAGGGGCTGACCATGCGCTTCGGCAGCTTCACGGCGGTCGACCATGTCAGCTTCCGCATCCGCCGCGGCGAGATCTTCGGATTCCTCGGGTCGAACGGCTGCGGCAAGACCACGACGATGAAGATGCTGACAGGCCTGCTTGCCGCAAGCGAGGGGCATGCGTGGCTGTTCGGGCGTCCGGTCGATCCCGACGATCTGAGCACGCGGCGGCGGGTCGGCTATATGAGCCAGGCATTCTCGCTCTACGGCGAGCTCACCGTCCGGCAGAATCTGGTGCTCCACGCCCGGCTGTTCCACGTGCCCGCAGGCGAGATCCCGCCGCGCGTCGAAGAGATGGCCAGGCGCTTCGGGCTGGAGTCCGTCATCGACGAGCTGCCCGAGAATCTCCCGCTCGGCATTCGCCAGCGGCTCAGCCTCGCCGTGGCGATGGTGCACAAGCCCGAGCTGCTGATCCTCGACGAGCCGACCTCGGGTGTCGATCCGGTCGCCCGCGACGGCTTCTGGCGGTTGCTCATCGAGCTCTCGCGCCGCGACAAGGTGACGATTTTCATCTCGACCCATTTCATGAACGAGGCCGAGCGCTGCGACCGCATGTCGATGATGCACGCCGGCAGAGTGCTCGACAGCGACGCGCCCGCGCGGCTCGTCGAGAAGCGCGGCGCCGCCAGCCTTGAGGACGCTTTCATCGGCTATCTGCTCGAGGCTGAGGAGGGCAATGCCGCGCCGGACGAGCCGCTCTCCGCGCCGGCGGAGGTGGGGCACGCCACGATCCGCGCGGGATTCAGCCTGCAGCGCTGCCTCAGCTATGCCTGGCGCGAGACGCTCGAGCTGCAGCGCGACCCGGTCCGCGCCACGCTCGCGTTGGTCGGTTCGCTGATCCTGCTGCTGGTGATGGGTTTCGGCATGAGTACCGACGTCAGCGACCTGCGCTATGCGGTACTCGACCGCGATCAGACCAGCTTCAGCCAGAGCTACAACCTCGATATTTCGGGCTCGCGCTATTTCGTCGAGCAGCCTCC
>DATLJJ010000326.1:0-9672 GCA_035538975.1 Sphingomonas sp.
CGAAATAGACGAAGTCCCAGTAATCGGGCTCGGGCGTGTCCGGGAATTCGAGCCCGCCGGCATCCCCGCCATGCGCGCCGCGGGTGTAGAAGAGGTGCGCGTAATGGAGCGCATAGACGGTGTTGCTGAAGCACCAGCACAGCGCGAGCGTGGCGACGACCAGCGCGAGTGCCAACAGATGCGGGGTGCCGTGCTCGTGGAGCACGCTGGCGACGGCGGCGAGCACCGCCAGCGTCACGGCGAGAGTGACGAGCAGCAGGAGCAGGCGGTTGGCGTCGTTGCGTTCGGCCGAGCGCCGCATGTCCTGAGGCTCATGCCCCAGCAGCGGCAGGTGCGCGAGGAGGAAGAGCGTGGCGCCCGCGTCGAAAGCCGCCATCGCGCCGAAGCGCCAGCCGAGCGGCGGGACCGCCAGGAGGAGGCCGAGAGCGGAGGCGGCGACGAACAGCAGGAAGCGCGGCGGTGCGATCCGGTTTCCGATCGCCCGCCGCTCGCCTGCCCGCTGGTTCATCGCCGCCCCTTGTCTCCCGGAGGCGGCGCGCTCAGGCGGCCGCGGTTTCCTTGGCTTCCTTGGCCTTCTTGGCGGCTTCGATCGCTTCGAGCACGATCCGCTTCGCCTCGTCGGCATCGCCCCATTCGCCGATGCGGACCCACTTCTGGGTCTCGAGGTCCTTGTAGTGCTTGAAGAAGTGCTCGATCTGCTGGAGCACGATCGAGGGCAGATCGTGCCGCTCGCCCACGTCGGTGTAATAGGGGAAGGTGCTGTCGACGGGCACGCAGACGAGCTTCTCGTCGCCGCCGGCCTCGTCCTCGAGCTTGAGCACCGCGATCGGGCGGGCGCGAACGACGCAGCCCGGCACGAAGGGCGAGCGTGCGATCACCAGCGCGTCGAGCGGGTCGCCGTCGGGCGACAGCGTGTGCGGCACGAAGCCATAGTTCGCCGGATAGCGCATGGGCGTGTGGAGGATGCGGTCCACGAACAGCGCGCCCGAGGCCTTGTCGAACTCATACTTCACCGGCTCGCCGCCGGTGGGGACTTCGATGATCACGTTGAGGTTGTTCGGCGGATCGTCGCCCACCGGAATCAAGTCGATACGCATTTCAGCACCTGTGGTTGGCGGCCCCGCCCCGTCTCAGCGGGGCTGGAGCAGCTTGTCGAGGCCAGCCTCTCCCGTGGCCGTCTTAACGAGGTGCGGATAGCGAAGCCCACCGTGATAGTCGATGGCGACTTCGCGGTAGCGATCGCCCGATTTGAGAAGCAGCCTGATCGGCTCCTTGCTGGTCTTGGCATCGCGCACGGCGGCCTTGATCCGGTCGGCCGTATAGCCGCGGCCGTCGACCGCGACGATCTCGTCGCCGAGGTCGATCCCGGCGTCGAAGGCGGGGCTGCCCCAGGCCACCGCGAGGAGGCCTTTCGGGCCCAGCGTCAGCCCCAGCGAATAGGCGAGGTCCACGCTTGTCTTGCTCGCGGCCTTGTTGGGCTCCTCGGTATAGACGAGCTTGTAGCCGTTGCGCTCGAACCCGGCGAGCGGCGCGCGGTCGGAGACATGGTTGACCCGGTTGTCGAGCAGCGAGCGCCAGTCATAGGGCTGGATCGCTTCGAGCGTGCGGACGACATCGTCGAAATTGTAGATCGCCTGACCATAGTCGCCGTCGCGGCCCTCGAAGAAGGCGCGCGCGAAATCGTCGATCGATTTGGTGCCGCCCGAACGCTCGCGCAGGATCGAGTCGACCTCCATCCAGATCAGCAGGCCCTCGTTGTAATAATCTTCCGAGCGCTGCCAGCTCACCCAGCCCTTGGGCGCGCGTGGGGTGATGACGGGATCGTTGGTGGTATCGCCCATCGGCCGCCAGGTGCGGCCCGCGCGATTGTCGAGGCTCGCCATGATGCTGGCATAGGCGTCGAGCGTGACGTCCTTGCTCACCAGCCCCGATCGCGCCTGGAAGGCATAGCCCCAGAACTGGGTCTGGCCCTCATAGACCCAGAGCAGCGATCCGATCGTGGGCGTGCGGAAGTCGGGCGCCCAAAGGTCGGCGCCGCGGCGGTACTTGCCGTCCCAGCTATGCGTGAACTCGTGCGGCAGCAGGTTGCGGCCTGCGGGGCTCTCGTCCCATTTGGTGAAATAGCCGGGGCGCACGCCGTTCTCGGAGCTGCGGTGATGCTCGAGGCCGATGCCGCCGAGCTCGTCGCTGATCGAGAGCAGGAAATGGTAATGGTCGTAGTGCTGCGACCCCATGGTCTTGACCACCTGATCGACCAGCCGCCGGTGCGCGTCGATCTGCTCCGGAGTGGCTGCCAGCTCCTCAGGGCTGTCGGCGAAGACGTTGAGCGTCACGCGCGGGCTGAGCTCGAAGGCGCGGCCGTAGCGGCCGGCGAGCACCGGCGAATCGACCAGCACTTCGTAGTTGGTCTTGTCATAGGTGTAGGTCGAGCCGACGGCCCTGGCGGGAAGGCCCGAGGCGGCCGTCCAGCCCTCCGGATACTTCACTCGCGCCTGCACCGGGATCTGGCGGACGAAATAGCCCGCCGGATAGAGGCTCATCGAATTGAACTGCAGGCTGATCAGCTCGGGCGTCATCACGATGCGACCCTGATCGGGCGCGGTTGCCGAGACGAACTGGAATTCGAGATCGAGCTGCTTCGCGCCGCGCGGGACCTCGACGTGGAAGGCGAAGACGTCGATCGGATCGCGCTTCCATTCGACGCGCTTGCCGTTCGCGCGGATCTGCAACCCCGCCAGCTTCTCGATCTCGCCGCGGGGCCCATGCTTGCCGGGCAGCCACTTGGGGTAGAGCAGCACCATATGGCCGCTCTGGGCGACGGGGATGGTCTGCTTGACGCGGAAGATGCCGCGCTGCGTGTCGGTCGCATCGATGTCGAGCTCGAGCGTGCCCGGATAGGGCACGTCGCGCGCCGCGGGAATCGTGTTCGCGAAGGGCACCGGCTGCGGCGCGGAGTTCTGCGCAAAGGCGGGCGCGGCAGTGGCAAGGAGCAGGGCGGCAAGCGGAAGGACGCGATTCATTCTGGGGCGACCTCGTCTGGGAGGAAGGATGCACGGCTCTTAAGCCGTTGAGGCGGGACGGGTAAAGGGCGCGACGAGTTGCCCTTCACGGCTCTCTAACCATTGGCGGCTAGATGTTTCGGCCATGTATCACGACCGCGCTCTCGCCGCCCGGACCAGAGCCGAGCCCCGCCCGCGCTCGGCGGTGAGCCACGGCGTAGGGCTCGCGGGGCTCGCCGGGCTCGCCGCCTGGATGGCGATCGCGCACCGCTTCGGCATGGACGGACCCTATGCGGCGCTGGTCAATGTGCTGGCCTGCGCGCTGCCGATGGTCGGATGGTCGCTGCTGGTCGACAAGGTCCACCGCAATGCCTCGACCGGGATCGACTGGGGCACGCCGCGGCCGTGGCGCGAGACGGTCGACCTGTCGGTGACCAAGCTGATCGGCTTGTGGCTCACGTGGGGCGCGCTGGCGGCCGTCTACGCCGCGGGCCGCTTCTGGTGGACCACGGATTATGCCGATTTCCCCTTTGCGCTCTGGTGCTTCGGCATGGCCTCACCTTTGCTGTTCCTCGGATCGATCCCCTATGTGCTCTGGATCGACCGGCGCCTGGCAGAGCCGCGCGACGGCGCATGGTCGCTCGGTGCGTGGGCGATGGGGCAGAAGGGCTGGGACGCCGAGGCGATCTGGAACCATCTGCGCAGCTGGGCGGTGAAAGGCTTCTTCCTGGCATTCATGCTGGCAGTGGTGCCGATCGGCTTCGCGGAGCTGGTCTCCACCGATCCGCGCACCGTGCTGGGCGATCCGGTGCGGCTGGCCGGCTATCTCGTCGGCTTCATGTTCGTGGTCGACGTGGCCTTCGCGACCGCGGGCTATGTCCTGACCTTCCGGCCATTGGACGCGCACATCCGCACCGCCAATCCCTATGCGGCGGGCTGGACCGCAGCGCTGATCTGCTATCCGCCCTTCGTGCTGATGCGCGAGGGCGGGGCGCTCGACTATCATACCGGCGCGGCCGAATGGACCTGGTGGATGAGCGGCGCGCCCGGCTGGCTGTTGGCAGGCTGGGGCGCGATGCTGGTGGCGCTGACGGCGATCTACGCCTGGGCGACGGTGGCGTTCGGTATCCGCTTTTCGAACCTCACCAATCGCGGGATCATCACGCACGGTCCCTATGCCTGGAGCAGGCACCCGGCCTATCTCTCGAAGAACCTCTTCTGGTGGCTGTCATCGATGCCCTTCCTCGCCACCACGGGCTGGGTGGACGGGATCCGCAACGCCGCGGTGATGGGCGTGGTGAGCGGGGTCTATTACTGGCGCGCGAAGACCGAGGAACGGCATCTCGGCGCCGATCCGGCATATCGCGACTATGACGCGTGGATGGCGCGGCATGGCGTGGTGCCGCGGGTGTTTGGGAGGGTGCTGGGGCGGCGAGCCTGACCCTCTACCGCTTGCGGGAGAGGGTGGCCGAGCATCGCGAGGCCGGGTGAGGGTGTGACGTGGAGGTCAGCCCTTCGAGCCTCACTCACCCTCACCCTTCCGCCGGCTTCGCCGGCTCCCTCCCTCTCCCGCAGGCGGGAGAGGGATTCAGAACTTCGCTTCTTCGTACACCCGGCTGATGTCGCCGCCCCAGTCGTCGTTGTAGCGATCGAGCAGGATCTGCGCGGGCACCCTGCCGGTGCGGACGATTTCGCGCAGCGGATCGAGGAAGCCGCTTTCGTTGTCGCCCGAGGCGTTTAAGCGGGCGCGGGCGTTGAGGCCCGCAGTGGCGATGTCGAGGACCTCGCCGGCGATGTCGCGGAGCTTGCCGCCGCCGGGGATCGGCGCGTCGAGCGCGAGCTTCGGGACTGCGTTGCGCAAGGCCTCGCGCTCCTCCATCGACCAGTGCTTCACGACGTCCCAGGCCGCGTCGAGCGCCGCCTCGTCATAGAGCAGGCCAACCCACAGCGCCGGCAGCGCGCAGATGCGGCCCCAGCGGCCGCCGTCTGCACCGCGCATCTCGAGGAAGGTCTTGAGGCGGACCTCGGGGAAGGCGGTCGAGAGATGGTCGGCCCAATCGTCCATCGTCGGCTTGTGGCCGGGCCAGGCGGGGAGCTCGCCCTTCAGGAAGTCCCGGAAGCTCTGGCCTGCGGCGTCGATATATTTGCCGTCGCGGTAGACGAAGTACATCGGCACATCGAGGGCATACTCGGCGTAGCGCTCATAGCCGAAGCCTTCCTCGAAGACGAAGGGCAGCATGCCGGTGCGCGCCGGATCGGTGTCCGACCAGATGTGGCTGCGAAAGCTCAGGAAGCCGTTGGGCTTGCCTTCGGTGAAGGGCGAATTGGCGAAGAGCGCGGTCGCCAGCGGCTGCAGCGCGAGGCCGACGCGGAACTTCTTCGCCATGTCCGCCTCGGACGCATAGTCGAGGTTCACCTGGATCGTGCAGGTGCGCAGCATCATGTCGAGGCCGAGATTGCCGACGCGCGGCATGTGGCGCAGCATGATGCCGTAGCGGCCCTTGGGCATGATCGGCAGGTCGGCACGCGTCTTGTCGTGCCACATGCCGAGGCCCAGCACTTCGAAGCCCAGCCTCTCGCCGACCTGCTTGACCTGCTTCAGGTGCCGGCCCGTCTCGGCGCACGTCTCGTGGAGATTCTCCAGCGGCGCGCCCGAAAGCTCGAGCTGGCCCGCGGGCTCGAGGCTGACCGTGCCATCGGGGCCCGAGAGCGCGATGACGTTGCCGTTCTCCTCGATCGGCTTCCAGCCGAACTCGGTGAGCGCCATCAGCAGATCGCGGATGCCGCCGGGCTCGTCGTAGCTGGGGGCGTGATGATCGCGCGTCGAGAAGACGAACTTCTCGTGCTCGGTGCCGATGCGCCACCGGTCCTTCGGCTTTTCGCCGCGGGCGAAATAGTCGATGAGCTGCGCACGATCCTCGATGACCGCTGCGTTGCTGTTCGAAACGGTCTTCGTGCTCATGCGCGGGCCTTTACTCGCGGCGCGCGCGGCGCGCCAGAGGCAATATGTACCGTTCGGTCACCAATCGCCAGCCGTGCCCATCCAGAGACTTACGGCCGCCGCGGCGGCGGTTTCGGCGCGCAGGATGCGCGGCCCGAGCGCGATTCCCACTGCCTGGGGCAGCGCACGGATAGCCTCGCGCTCGTCGGCGTCGAAGCCGCCTTCGGGGCCGATCAGGATAGCGGCGGGGCCGGGGCGTGCGCGCATCGCCTCGATCGCCGGCACGCCGCCGCTCTCGTCGGCGAAGAAGAGCGTGCGGTCGTGCGGCCAGTCCCGCAGCAGCGCGGGGAGCTTGATCGGCTCGGCGAGCTCGGGAAGCGCAGTGCGGCCGCATTGCTCGGCGGCCTCGATCATATGGCTGCGCAGCCGGTCGAGGTTGAGCCGGTCGATCACCGTGCGGCGCGTGAGCACGGGGAGCAGGCGCGCGACGCCGAGCTCGCAGGCCTTTTCCGCCACCCAGTCGATCCGGCCCTTCTTGATCGGCGCGGCGCAGAGCCAGAGATCGGGCACCGGCTCAAGCGGGCGGAGCTGCCCGGTGACTTCGAGCACCAGGTCGCGCTTGCGTAGGTCGCGGGCGAGCGCGAGCCATTCGCCCGAGACGCCGTCGAACAGCTTGACCGGATCGCCCTCCTTCAGCCGCATCACCGCGAGCAGATAATTGGCGGGCGCGCCGTCGAGCGGCAGGCGCAATCCCTGTGCGAGCGGCGTCTCGACGAAGAGCCGCGGAGTCGATTGCGGCGGCCAGGCGGGAGTGGCGGGCATCGGCTTTCTCTGGCCGATCCGGCGCGCAGCTTCAACCGGAGGCGCTTGCATGCGGCGGCGGCGGGGGGCAGTGCTGGCGCATGGACCTCGACGCGCTGCTCGCCCATTATTTCGGCACCGACGGGCTCGACGACCCCGTAGCGCTCGAACGCGGCATCGAGCGGCTGGGCACCGACTTCGCCGTCGAACAGGAGCCGGGCCGCCGCTTCGCGCTATGGGCGTTGCTCCACGCGCTGGGCGCCGCGCCCGATCCCGACGCGGCGTTCGAGGACCCTGATCTTCGGGCGGCCGCGCGCGACTATGCCTGGGCTGCCGACAAGGCCGCGGACCGCGAGGCATGAGCGAGACGGTCGAGATCGTCCCCGACACCGAGCATCGCGGGCTGGTGGGGTTGCTGCCCGCCGGGGCACGGCCTTACGCGCTGCTCGCGCGCTTCGACCGGCCGATCGGCTGGTGGCTGCTCTTCTGGCCCGGAGCCTGGGCGATCGCGCTGTCGGGCAACGCAGTCGCGCGCTGGGGGCTGATCCTGTGGTTCCTGCTCGGCAGCATCGCGATGCGCGGGGCGGGCTGCGTCTACAACGACATCGTCGACCGCGACCTCGACCGGCAGGTGGCGCGCACGCGCAGCCGGCCGGTGGCGAGCGGGGCGGTGTCGCTCAAGGCCGCCTGGGCGTGGCTGCTGGCGCTGTGCCTGATCGGGCTGGTGGTGCTGGTGCAGCTCACCCCGCGCGGCGCGCTGGTAGCGCTGGCGAGCATCGCGCTGGTCGCCGCCTATCCTTTCATGAAGCGGATCACCTGGTGGCCGCAGGCGTGGCTGGGGCTGGTCTTCTCCTGGGCGGCGCTGGTCGGCTGGGCGGAGGCGCCCGACATGCCCTGGATCCCGGGGCTGTTGCTCTATGCCGGCTGCATCTTCTGGGTGATCGGATACGACACCATCTACGCACTGCAGGACGTGGAGGACGATGCGCTGGTCGGCGTGCGCTCCTCCGCGCGTCGACTCGGGCGGCATGTGCAGGGCGGCGTGACGGGCTTCTATGCGCTGGCGCTGCTGCTCTGGGGGGCGGCCTTCTGGCAGCTCCGTCCCGATCTGCTGGCGTTGGCGGCGCTGCTGCCGATGGCACTGCATCTGGGTTGGCAGGTGCTCACGCTGGCGCCTGCGGACGGTACCAATGCGCTCCATCGCTTCCGATCGAATCGCAATGCGGGCCTGCTGATGTTCGCCGCGTGCTTCGTGGTGGGTCAGACGCTTTGACCTTGCGGGCTGCGATACCTAAGTCGCGGCGATGCTGACCGAGTCCCAAGCCTGCGAGCGCGTCCACGACATCGTCGGGCGCGCGCGCGCCGCCGGTGCCGACGCCGCCGACGCCATCTTCGCTGCCGATCGATCGCTCTCCGTATCGGTGCGCATGGGCGCGCTCGAGGATGTCGAACGCTCCGAAAGCGAGGAACTGGGGCTGCGCGTGTTCGCGGGGCGACGCTCGGCGAGCGTTTCGACCTCCGATCTCAGCTCCGAATCGCTCGACACGCTGGTCGAGCGCGCGTTGGCGATGGCGCGCGAGGCGCCGGAGGACCAATGGGCAGGGCTGGCGCCCGAGGCGCGGCTGCTGCGCGGGCGTCCGCCGCTGCTCGATCTCGACGACGGCGCCGGGGTGGAACCCCAGGCGCTGAAGGAACGCGCGCTGGCGGCCGAGGATGCCGCGCGCGCCGTGCCGGGTGTCACCAACAGCGAAGGCGGCAGTGCGGGCGCGAGCCGATCGGTCATGGCGCTGGCGACGAGCCACGGGTTCGCGGGCGCCTATGCCCAGTCGAGCCACGGCGTCTCGGCAAGCGTGCTCGCCGGCAGCGGCGGATCGATGGAGCGCGACCATGCGCACCACAGCGCGCGCCATGCCTCGATGCTCGAATCGGCCGAGGCGATCGGGCGGCGCGCGGGTGAGCGTGCGGTGGCGCGGCTCGACCCGCAGAAGATCGCGAGCGGCGCGATGCCGGTGGTGTTCGACCGGCGAGTGTCCGCCAGCCTGCTCGGTCATCTGGTCGGCGCGATCACCGGCTCGGCGATCACGCGCAAGACGAGCTTCCTGCTCGACAGCATGGGCAAGCAGGTCTTCGCCAGGGGCGTGACGATCTGCGACGATCCGCATCGCCCGCGCGGCCTGCGCTCGCGTCCGTTCGACGGCGAGGGGCTGCCGGTGCAGCCGCTCAAGCTGATCGATGCGGGGGTGCTCGAGACCTGGCTGCTCGACAGCGCATCGGCGCGCCAGCTCGGCCTGGAGCCCACCGGCCACGCCGCGCGCGGAGTGGGCGGGGCGCCGGGCGTCAGTCCTGGCAATCTCTTCATGCAGGCGGGCAGCATCCCGCCCGAGACGCTGATCGCCGACATCGAGCGCGGCGTGCTCGTCACCGAGCTGATCGGGCAGGGTGTCAACGGCGTGACGGGCGACTACAGCCGCGGCGCAGCGGGCTTCCTGATCGAGAAGGGCGAGATCACGCGTCCCGTCTCCGAGATCACGGTTGCCGGGAACCTCAAGGACATGTTCCTGGCGCTGACCCCCGCCAATGATCTGGAGTTCCGCTACGGAGTCAATGCGCCCACGCTGCGCATCGACGGGATGACGATCGCCGGTGCCTAGAGGAGAAGATCCCGGGTTGGCGGACGAGGTGGCGGCGATCGCGGCCGACGCCGGTCGGCTGGCGATGAAGCTGTGGAAGACCGATTTCCGCCGCTGGGAGAAATCGCCGGGCAATCCGGTGTGTGCCGTAGACCTCGAACTCGACGGCATGCTGCGGTGGCGGCTGGGCGAGCTGCTGCCGGATGCGGGCTGGCTCTCCGAGGAGACGATCGACGACGCCGCACGGCTGGGCGCCGAACGGATCTGGGTGGTCGATCCGATCGACGGGACTCGCGACTAT
>DATLJJ010000327.1:0-1776 GCA_035538975.1 Sphingomonas sp.
ACGCCCAACTGGTAGGCGATGGCCGGGGTCAGGTCGGCCACGCCCACGCCCAGATAGCCCCGGGTCACGCGCCCGGAGCGGATCAGCTGCCGGGTGACGTTCTCGGCCAGGTCCGCCGGGATGGCGAAGCCGATCCCGACCGAGCCGCCGGTGGGGGAGAAGATGGCTGTGTTCACGCCCACGACGCGGCCCTGGAGGTCGAAGGACGGCCCGCCCGAGTTGCCGCTGTTGATGGGCGCGTCGATCTGCAGGTAGCTGACATAGGCCTCGCCGATCTCGCGGCCGTGGGCCGAGACGATGCCGGCGGTCGCCGTGCCGCCCAGGCCGAAGGGATTGCCCACGGCCACCACCCAGTCGCCCACCTCCGGCAGGGCGGAGGCCGCGAAGCTCACGAAGGGCAGGGCGCGGGCGTCGATCTTCAGCACCGCCAGGTCCGTCGGCGGATCGCGGCCGATGAGGCGGGCGGGGAACTGGCGGCCGTCGGCGAGCGCGACCATCACCTGCTGGGCGCCCTCCACCACATGGTTGTTGGTCACCACATAGCCGTCGGCGCTGATGAAGAAGCCCGAGCCTGCGCCTCTCCGCACCGGCGTCGCCAGTCCCGCCACGGTCCCCTGCGGCGTTTCCTGGATCCACGGGACCGGATCTCCGCCCGGGGTGAGCGTGTCGATCGACACGACTGCGGGGGAGACCCGCTTGACGATCGGGGCGAAGGAGGAGCCGAGCGCCGCCCGCGACGCGGGAGCCGCAGTCCCCGGCGCGGCTTCGGTCGTCGCGCACGCTGCCAGAGTGAACGGAAGTGTTCCAAGGATCGCCGTTGAAAGGAATCGCGACATCCACGCCTCCTGTTCTTCGAGTGCCCCGAGCTCATGAAAGCACATATGCGCGCCTTCCTCCACCCGGGATTAGGATCGGGGCAGGGTATCGAAGGAAGCAGATGACCGCCATTCGCCGCCCGCGGTGGCGCGGGCGCGGGTTCAGCTCGCGAAGCGCTGCCCCGTGCTGACCGGCGCAGGTGCGGCCGCCACCGCCTCGCCCTGCTGTGCCTGGAGCAGGCGGCGTTCGGCGAGCAGGCGGCGGGCGCCGGTCATCGACAGCGGCTTGCCGTAATACCAGCCCTGCGCCTTGGCGCAGCCGATCGCGCGCAGCCGTTCCTCGATCGCCGCATCTTCGACACCCTCGGCCGTGATCGGCAGGTTGAGGCTTTCGCCAAGGCCCACGATCGCGTTGACGATCGCGGCGGAGTCAGGGTTCTCGTTGAGCGACAGGACGAAGCTCTTGTCGATCTTGATCCGGTCGAAGGGCAGCGCGCGCAGGTGCGCGAGGCTCGAATAGCCGGTGCCGAAATCGTCGAGCGCGAGGCGCACGCCCTGGTTCTTGAGACTGCCCACGATCGACTGGGCGAGCGCTAGATTCTCGAACAGCGAGCTTTCGGTGATCTCCACTTCCAGCCGGCTGGCGGGGAAGCCCGTCTCGGTCAGCACCTTGATGATCTTCTGCGCCAGCCATGCGTCGCGCAGCTGCCACGGCGAGATGTTGATCGACAGGCTGAGCGACGGATCCCAATCGCGCGCGGTGACGAACGCCTGGCGCATGATCGAGAGCGAGAGCTCGGCGATCATGCCGGTCTCCTCGGCGATCGGGATGAACAGCTCGGGGCTGATCAGCCCGCGCACGGGATGCTCCCAGCGCGCCAGCACCTCGAAGCCGTGGAGCCGGCCGGTGGACAGGTCCACCTGCTGCTCGAAATAGGGGACGATCTCCTGCCGCGGGATC
>DATLJJ010000328.1:0-4674 GCA_035538975.1 Sphingomonas sp.
GGGCGCTGTGGCAGCCCCGAATCCTTGAGCGCGCGCAGGAAGTCCATGCCGCTCATCACGGGCATGTTCCAGTCGAGCAGGATGACGTCCGGCGGCGTTTCGAGGCACGAATCAAGTGCCTCGCGCCCGTCCCCGGCCTCACGGACCTGGAAATCGAGCGTCTCGAGAATGTGGCGGGCGACCTTGCGGATCACCTTCGAGTCGTCAACGACGAGACAAGTCTTCATTTCCCCTGTTCCCCGATAGCCAGGTGTCTGGTGGGCGCAATCTGCATGGAAGGTGTAAGCTTCGCGTTAATTGACGACGGCGGTTTCGGCGGCCGAGGCATAGCTGGGCACGAGCGAGGCGAGGTCGATCGCGAGGATCGGCTCGCCGTCGCGCTCCACGATGCCCCGCCCCGCGTTCTCCCAGACCGAATCGAGCGCCACGCCCGCCGCCATCGGCAGCAAGTCGAAGGGCGCGACGTCGTCCAGCGCGTCGACCAGCATCGCATAATGGTGGCCGTCGACCAGCGTGATCACGGCACGCTTCGCCTGCGGCGCCGGCTCCAGGCCGAGCGCGGATTGGGTGTCGACCACCGTCACGACGCGGCTGCGCAGTGCGGCGAGCCCGCGGACATGCGCGCAGGCACGCGGCACCGCCGTCACCTCGCCGATGTCGACCACCGACTCGACCTGGTCCGAGTCGATCGCCACCGGGCGGCCGGCGACTTGGGCGATCAGATAGAGATGCGACATCAACCCTCTCCCCGGCTCGACACGCGAGCCTCGAGCGCGGAGAGCAGCCCCACGCGGTCATAGCGATAGACGCTGTCGTCCCCCGCCCCGTTCGCCGCGCGGCGACGGCGCAGCCGCACCACGGGCGCCTTTTCCGCCAGCTCGGGCGGCGTTTCGTCGGAAGAGAGCACCACCGCCGGAGTTTCGCCCGGCGCGAGCTGTGCCGTAACGCGGTACCCCGCCGATTCGAGCAGCGGGCGCACGAACGAAGCCATCCAGCCGTCGGCCGTATCCGCGATCAGGCACAGCGGCGCCTCGGCGCCGTCTTCCTCGTCACGGTCGGCATGTTCGTCGAACACCCAGAAGACGTCGAGCAGCTCGATCTGTTCGCCACCCACCAGCGCCACGCCCGCGACGGGCCCGGCCTCGCGCGCGGCCACGACTTCCTCGGGCAGCAGGATGATGTCGAGCGCCTCGTCGATCGCATAGCTGACTTCGCTGGCACCGTCCTTGAGCCGCAGCACGTTGAGGCGGCCGCGGCCCTCGATGTCGCCTTGCGAGGCAAGCGGAAGGATCCGGCCATCGATCGTCGCGCGGAAGCGGCCGCCGGCGAAGCGCACCGCACTGGCCTCCACCTGCTCGACGCGGTCGACCGCAACCAGCGGCACCGCGCGGCGCACGCCGTCGAGATCGCGGAACAGCAGCGCAGGCGTGCCCGTCTCCGCCTGCTCGACTTCTTCCTCCTCGAAGCCCTGGTTGGCATCGCGATTGAAGTTGAGCCCGGAGACGCTCGCCATGCCCGCGCAATCGAGCAGCAGCATCGGCAGGCCCGAATCGGGCAGCGTCTGGCCGGCATAAAGGCCCGTGGACATCACCGCAGGCGAGGCCGGCTTGATCACCAGCTCCTCATTGTCGAGCACGGTGTCGACCGACAGCGCGTAGCTGCCGCCGCTCACGCTGACGATCGCGAGCATATGCGCGCCGCCCTCGTCGCTGCGCTCGAGACCCAGGATCTCGCCGAGATCGATCAGCGGCATGCGGCGCTCGCGCACCGTCGCGATCGAGGTGGCACCCAGCGTGTCGATGCGAATGGCGTCGCTGCGATCGGTGACGATCTCCTCGATCGCCTGCCGCGGGATCGCGAAGCGCTGCTGGCCGACGCCGACCACGATCGCCGAGATGATCGACAGCGTCAGCGGCACATGGATCGCGATGCGCAGTCCCTTGCCGAGCGTACTATCGAGCTCGACGCGCCCGCCGATCTGCTCGATCGAGGCGCGCACCACATCCATGCCCACGCCGCGGCCCGAGACTTCGGTGACTTCGTCCTTGCTCGAGAGCCCCGGCTGGAAGACGAGGTCGAGCTTGGCCCGATCCGAAAGCGCGCGCAGCTCGCGTTCCGAGCGCGGGCCCACCGCCGCCATCTTGCGGATCAGCTTCTCGGTGTCGATGCCGCGGCCGTCGTCGACGATCTCGATGATGATCTGGTTGCCCGACTGGCGCGCCGAAACGCTGAGCCGGCCGGTCTCGCGCTTGCCCGCGGCGCGGCGCTCGGCCGGCGCCTCGATGCCGTGGTCGATCGCGTTGCGGACGATGTGGACCAGCGGGTCGCGCATCATCTCGATCATTTCGCGGTCGAGCTCGACGTCGGCGCCCTCGACATGGAGCTGCACCGACTTGGAGAGCCCCGCCGCCGTGTCGCGCACCATCCGCGGCAGCGCGGAGAAGAGCGCGTCGATCTTCTGCATGCGCGTGCGCGTGACGGTGTCGCGCATCTCACCCACGGTGAGCGACAGCCGCTCCAGCGCCGCCTCGATCGTCGGATCGATGTCGCCGCCGCGCAGCCGGCGCGCGAGCTCGTCGCGCGCGAGCACCATGTCGGACATGCCCGACATCATCCGGTCGAGCAGGTCGACGTTGAGACGTACGCTGCGCGACGCCGCGCGCATGCCGCCGCCGGTAGCGGCCTGGCTGATCTCCTCCGCGCCTTCCGCCAGCGCCGCGATCAGCAGCTCGTCGCCGCTATCGTCGAGGCTGGTGCCCGAATCGATCGCCTCGACCAGCTCGCCGATGCGATCGACCACCGCGAGCACGGCGTTGACCAGCCCCCGGTCGGGGACGCGTTCGCCGGCACGCACCTGCGCCAGCACGTCCTCCGCCGCATGGCTGAGGCGCCCAAGGCGCGGCAGGTCGAGGAAGCCGCAGCTTCCCTTCACCGTGTGTACGAAGCGGAAGATCGCGTCGAGCCGAGCCCGATCGCCGGGTTCGGCTTCCCAGGCGACGATTTCGCCCGAAAGCGCCTCGAGCGTCTCGCGCGTCTCGGCGATGAATTCCTGAATCAGGTCGTCCATGGGGCCCCAGGGTACGGATTTGCGCGGGCACCATGCGCGCGAGAGGGTTAAAAGGGCGTTTAGCCAAGCTGCCCTGCCCCGGTCGGGCCGGCAGCGAAACCTTTGCCGCGGCTCGCGCATTACCCTTGAACCCACGGAATCACGGGAGAGATGAGATGCGTGCGCTTGTCCTCGGCCTGATGGCGGCGGCGACACTCGCCGGATGCACCGATTATGGCTATGGCGCCTATGGAAGCGGCTCCGGCTATTCGGGCTATGACTGGAACCGCCCCGATCCGTCCTATGGCGGCTATTACGCCGACCGCTATTATCGCGAGGACCGGCGCTACGGCGAACGACGCCTCTCCCGCAACGACCGGATCTATCGCGGGCAGGACGGCCGCTATTATTGCCGCCGGTCGGACGGAACGACCGGGCTGATCGTCGGCGGAGTGGCAGGCGGCGTGCTCGGCAACATCATTGCGCCGGGCGGCTCCGAGACGCTCGGCACCGTCCTCGGCGCGGTCGCGGGCGCAGTCGCCGGCACCGCGATCGAACGCGAGGCCGATCGCAAGGAGCAGAATATCCGCTGCCGCTGAGCCTCGGCTTGGCGAAACCGGCTTGAACCTGGCGGTGCGGCACCCATTTCGGGGCCGCACCGATTTTCTTGCCGAAAGGGGAATGCCATGACGACCCGTACCGCCACCGCCCGCTACGAAGGCTTCGGCAAGGAGGGCAAGGGCCAGCTCACCACGCCTTCAGGCGTGCTCGAGGCCACGCCCTACAGCTTTAACACGCGCTTCGGCGACGAGAAGGGCACCAATCCGGAAGAGCTGATCGCAGCGGCGCACGCCGGCTGCTTCACCATGGCCCTGAGCTTCGCGCTGGCGCGCGCCGGCTTCAGCGAGGGTAGCCTCGAGACCACCGCCAAGGTGAAGCTCGAGCAGCAGGGCGAAGGCTTCGCCGTCACGCGATCGGATCTGGTTCTCGAAGCCCAGGTGCCCGGCATCTCGCCCGATCAGTTCGCGGAGCTGGCGGCCGGCGCCAAGGCCAATTGCCCGATCTCGAAGCTGCTCAGCGCCGAGATCACGCTCGAGCACAAGCTCGCCTGAGCGAGGCAGCGCTACGCCGCGGCGGTCACCGCTGCGGCGTCGGCGCGGCCGATCCGGTTCTGGAGGCGGCCGGCAAGCAGGATCGCACCTGCGGCAATCGCGCCGCCGGCGATCAGATCGACGAGATAATGGCCCGCGATCAGGGCCGATCCGAACATCAGCACGTTGAGCACGACGAAGGGCTTGCCCAGCCGCCCTGCGCCGGCGAACCCCCATCCGAGCAGCACGGCAGCGGCGGCATGGAAGCTCGGGAACTCGATGATCCCGGTGAGCGCCTTCACGCCGAAGGTGCGGAGCGAGCCGTCGCGCGCGCCGATGAACGTCTCCTCGAAGTCGAGGAAATAGGGCGGCGATCCGAGCGCAGGGAAAAGCGGGAAGATCAGCAATATGACCGCGAGCGAGAGGCACCAGGCGAGCAGCAGGGTCCAGCCGCGCTGCCCGCGCCCGGTCGCGAAGAGCACGGCGAGCAGCAGCGAGGGCTGGATCACCAGGCTATGGTACACCACCTGCACGACC
>DATLJJ010000329.1:0-13339 GCA_035538975.1 Sphingomonas sp.
GTGCGGCGTCGGAAGCGATGTGCGGCGCGCCGTCGCAGGTGATGCTCACCCCGGGCATCCACCGCGCCTATGAGAGCGGCGTCGCACGCTGGGCCGAGGCACCGGCGCTCAAGCTGCTCGCCCAGGGCCAGGAGCCGCAGGGTCCGACCTCGGGCCGCGGCGCGATCTTCACCATGACCGGTGCGGACTTCATCGCCGATCCGAGCCATGCCGAGGAAGTGTTCGGCGCCGCCTCGCTGCTCGTGCGCTGCGCGAGCATCGACGAGCTGCTGCAGGTGGTGTCGCTGCTCGAGGGCCAGCTCACCGCGACGCTGCACCTCGACGATGCCGATGTGGAGGTCGCCCGCCAGCTTCTGCCGCGGCTCGAGCGGCTCGCCGGCCGCATCCTCGCCAATGGCTGGCCGACCGGCGTCGAAGTGACCGACGCGATGGTCCATGGCGGCCCCTATCCGTCGACTGCGGACGGCCGCAGCACTTCGGTGGGCACGCTGGCGATCGACCGCTTCCTGCGGCCGGTGAGCTACCAGGACCTGCCGACCGCGCTGCTGCCGGCCGAGCTGCAGGACGGCGATGCGGGCATCCCGCGCCGCGTCGACGGCAAGCCGACGGTCTGAGGCAAACGAACCCTCCCGCTTGCGGGAGGGGTTAGGGAGGGGATGGGCGTGGCTCCCAGGAGTGCAGGCCCTCCCCCGACCCCTCCCGCAAACGGGAGGGGGCGCATATTGCTAGCTTTTGAACGCTGCCTCTACGTCCGCCGCCGTCCGGAACCTGAGCGCGATCTCGTGGCGGTATTCCTGCCCCGGATCGAGCCGCGCCGACGGGAACGCCGGCTTATTGGGGCTATCCGGGAATTTTTGCGGCTCGAGGCACAGCGCGCCGTGCTTCGGATATGCTCCGCCACTCGTCCCCGGCGCGCCGTTCGCCAGATGATTGCCGGTGTAAAGCTGGAGCCCCGGCTCGGTCGAATGCAGCTCCATCACGCGGCCCGAATGCGGGTCGAACAGAGTCGCGGCGCGGCGCAGCCGCCCCGCGGGTGCGTCGATCACGAAATTATGGTCATAGCCCAGCGCCGGGCGCAGCTGCGCGTCGTCAGCGGCGATGTCGCGGCCGACGGGCTTGGGTGCACGGAAGTCGAACACCGTGCCCGCCACCGGGCGCAGCTCGCCGGTGGGGATCTGGTTCTCGACGGGCGTGAAACGGCTCGCGGGGATCTGGAGCCAATGGTCGAGGACCGTCGTGCCGCTCGCCTCGCCAGCCAGGTTGAAATAGGCGTGGTTGGTCAGATTGACGACGGTCGGCTTGTCGGTGGTGGCGCGAAAGGCGATCGCGAGCCCCTCGGCGCCGATGCTGTAGCGCACCCGCGCGCGCAGATTGCCGGGGAAGCCGTTGAAGCCGTCGGGGCTCAGATGCGCGAGCGTCACCCAATCCTCGCCGCGCCCCTCGATCGTCCAGAACTGCTGGTCGAAGCCGAGCGGGCCCGAATGGAGGTTGTGCTCGCCGTTGTTCTTCGGGAGCCGGTATTCGTGCCCGTCGAGGCTGAAGTGCGCGCCGCCGATACGGTTGGCATAGCGGCCGGCGGTGCTTCCGTAGAAGCGCGGCGCGGCACGATATTCGTCGAGATCGCGATAGCCGAGGACGACGTTCGCCGCCTGCCCGTCGCGTCCCGGCACGTCGAGCCGGCGCAGCGCAGCGCCGAGATTGATGATCTCGGCGCTGTAGCGCCCGCGCGCGATCGTGACTGCCTCGATCGTCCCGCCTTCGACCAGCCAAGGGTTCATCGCCGCCTCCACGCCGCGCCCGCCCGGGTCATTTGGACCCGGGGCAGATCGAGTTGTTGGGATCGGAGACGATCCGCGCGTCGGCGATCGAGAAGCTGAGCGGAGCATTCCCCTCGACCGCGACCGGCGCGGTGACCCGGGTCAGATCGACACCGTTCGACTGGAAGCATTTGAGCAGGATCTTGGCGGTGCGCCACGTGCCGGTCTGGCCGGTGAACAGGCTGGTCGCGTCGATGCCGCCCTTGGTCGCGCCGCCGAGCATGGTGAGCCGCACCGGGCCCGTGGCCGCGGCGTCGAGGCGGTAGCTGATCTGCAGCGACAGATCGGCGTTCGCCTCGCGGCTGAGGTTGAGCTCCATGCCCTGGACGCTGAGCGTACCCGGGCCGGCCCAGGTGAACTGCTGGCCGCCCTCCTGCGTCTGCGGTCCCTCGACGGTGCGCTGGCTGATCGCCCCCTGCGAGACGAAGCGCCACGGTGCCGGCGTGGCGCCCTTGGCGAAATAGATGCTGGTGTTGGCGAGCGCCGGATCGACGCCCGATTCCTCGCTGAGCATCGGAACATTGCCGCCCCTGGCGTAGGTCAGGCCATAGCCGAGCGCGAACAGCGGGTCGTAGCCCGGTTCCCCCTTGTTGAGCCGGAACTGGGCGGCGTTCTTCGGCCAGGAGAAGGAGAGCTTGCCATGGAAGTCGCGGCGCGGCTTGCCTGCGGCGTCGCCGATGATCACGTCCGCCACGCCGCCGCCCTCGCTGCCCGGCAGCCAGGCCGCGACGAAGGCATCGGAGGCATTGAGCTCGGGGTTAACCCAGAGCGGCCGCCCCGAAAGGAAGACCGAGACGACCGGAATGCCGGCCGCCTTGAGCTTCTTGAGTTGCGCCAGCGCCTGCTTGTCGCCGGGCTGGAACTCCAGCGTGCGGATGTCGCCGCGCATCTCGGCATAGGGCTGCTCGCCGAACACGACGATCGCGACGTCGGGCTTGGCCGAGAAGCTTCCGTCGGCCGAGAGCGTCGCGGTGCCGCCGCCGGTCTCGACTGCCTTTTTGATCCCCGAGTAGATCGTCTCGCCGTTGGGGAAGAGATCGTTGGGGTTGCCGTCACCCTGCCAGCTGAGCGTCCAGCCGCCGGTCTGGAGCATCATCGAATCGGCGGCAGGGCCGGTGACGAGCACCTTCGCGCTCGCCTTCACGGGCAGCACGCCCTGGTTCTTGAGCAGCACGAGCGACTTGGCCGCGGCCTCGCGCGCGATCGCGCGATGCTCGGGGCTTCCCAGCACGCCGGCCTTGCCCTCGAGCGGACGCGCAGCGTCGAACAGCCCGAGCTTGACCTTGACGCGCAGGATGCGCCGAACCGCGTCGTCGACGCGCGCCATCGGGATGGTACCGGCCTTAACGTGCGCGACCGTGGTCTCGAACAGCCCCTTCCAGCTGTCCGGCGCCATCGCCATGTCGAGCCCGGCGTTGAAGGTGATCGGGCAGTCGGTGGTCGTGCAGCCCGGGATCTGGCCATGGCCGTTCCAGTCGCCGACGACGAAGCCCTGGAAACCCATGCGCCCCTTGAGCACATCCGTCAGCAGCGACTTGTTGCCGTGCATCTTCTGGCCGTTCCAGCTGCTGTAGGAGGCCATGACGGTGAGCGTGCCCGCCTCGATCGCGGGCGGATAGCCCGCCGCGTGGATCCGGATCAGCTCTTCCTCGGAGACGCGGGTGTCGCCCTGGTCGATGCCGTCATAGGTGCCGCCGTCGCCGAGATAGTGCTTGGCCGATGCAGCGACGAGCCCCTTCTGGATGCGCCCGCGCGTGTCGGGCTCGCCCTGCAGCCCGCGGACCATGTCGCCGGCGAGGTTGCGGACGATCGCGGGATCCTCCGAATAGCCTTCATAGGTGCGGCCCCAACGATCGTCCTGCGGCACCGCGAGCGTGGGCCCGAACGCCCATTCGGGTCCGCTGGCGGCGGTTTCCTCGGCCGTCGCCTGGCCGATGCGCCGGATCAGCGCCGGGTCGTTGGCGGCGCCGAGACCAATGTTGTGCGGGAAGATCGTCGCGCCGATGACGTTGTTGTTGCCGTGGACGGCGTCGACGCCGAAGATCAACGGGATCGGCGCATGGTTGCCGCGCTTCTCCATCGCGACGGCGCGGAATGCCTGGGTGGTCGCCACCCAATCGGCCTGGGGCGAACGATCGTTGCCCGAGAGCGGCGGCGAATTGCCGCCCGCGAGGATCGATCCGAGCGGATATTTGCGAAGATCCTCGGGCTTCAGGCTGCCGATGTCGCCCTGGATCATCTGGCCCACCTTCTCCTCGAGGGTCATTTTGGCCATCAGTTCGGTCACGAACTTCTCGGTCTCGGGATCGATCAGCCCGGCGCTCTGCGCGGCGGGCCATTTTTCGGGATTGGCGACCGTCGGCCCTTGAGACAACGCTGTCGGCGCTTGCTGCGAAAAAGCGGGTGCGGCCCACAAAACAGTGGTCGCCAGCAGCAGCTTCATCCCCTTCGACATCATCCTCTCCCTTTGCTCTCGTGATGTTAGCGATAACCCAATCTCAGGGCGCGAGTCCACGCTCGAGCCATTGCGCGGCTTCGTCGGGGCTCGCCTTGGCCGCGTCGCGATCCACCATGTAGTTGGCCTCGCGCATCCGCTCGACCGAAATCGCGCCGACGAGGGGACGAAGCGCGGCCTGGAAGCGCGCGTCGCCGGCGCGCCGGGGGCTGAGCAGCAGCACCGCATCATAGCCGGGGATCGCGCCGCGCGGATCGCCGAGCACGGCGAGCCGCTGCGCGGCGATCCGCCCGTCCGAGGAGAAGGCAGGGATCACGTCGGCCTCGCCGCTTTCGAGCGCCCGGTACATGAAGGTCGGCTGATACGGTCGCGCCGAGCGGAAGCGCAGCCCATAGGCACGGCGCACGGCCGCCCATTCGGGGCGTTCGAGGAACTCGACGTCGGTCGCGAGGTCGAGGTCGCCCGCCTGGCGCGCGAGATCGGCGAGCGTGCGGATGCCGCGGCGGCGCGCATCGTCGCCGCGCATCGCGAAGGCATAGGCGTTCTCGAACCCGAGCGACCCCAGCAGGGTCACGCCGTGCTCGTCCCGTGCCCAGCGCGCCACGCCGTCGACGATTGCAGCACGCGCCGGCACGTCGGTGCGGCGCATCTGGTTGGTCCAGAGCGTGCCCGAATAGTCGACGTAGACGTCGATATCTCCCGCGGCGAGCGCGCCGAAGGCGACCGCCGAGCCGAGTCCCTCGCGGTAGCGCACACGGTAGCCCGCCGCCTCGAGCCGGTGACCGATCAGCCGCGCAAGGATATATTGCTCGGAAAAGCCCTTGGCGCCCACGGTGACGGTACCGCGCGGCGCGGGCCATGCGGGGGCGAGCGCGACGAGGGCGCCGAGCAGCAGCGCGGCCAGGCTGCCCCACACCAGCCCGCGCCGGCGCCTCGCGATGCCGTGTTCGGCCAGCCCGAGCAGCGCGTCGACGGCCAGCGCCAGCCCCGCCGCAGCGATGCAGCCCGCGAGCACCAGCGCCCAGTTCTGCGTCTGCAGCCCGGCGAAGATCGGATCGCCCAGGCTGGGCTGGCCGACCGTGGTGGCGAGCGTCGCCGCGCCGATCGTCCACACCGCGGCGGTGCGGACGCCCGCCATCAGCACGGGCGCCACCAGCGGCGCCTCGATCAGCCGGAGCCGCTGGCCGCGCGTCATCCCCATCGCGTCGGCAGCCTCGAGCACCGCGGGATCGATCCCCGCGAGCCCGGTGACGCCGTTCCGAAGGATCGGCAGCAGCGCGTAGAGCGACAGCGCGAGCAGCGAGGGCAGGAAGCCGAGCGCCGGGATTCCGCCGCCGACCAGCGCCGAAAGCCACAGCAGCAGCGGATAGAAGAGCGCGAGCAGCGCGAGGCTTGGGATCGTCTGGACGAGGCTCGCAATGCCCAGCGCGACGCGGCCAAGCGTGCGGTTGCGCGCCGAAAGCACCGCGAGCGGCAGCGCGACCGCTAGCCCGAGCAGCAAAGCGGCGAGCGCGAGCAGCAGATGCTGGGCGAGCAGCTCGGGAACGCGCGCAAAAGCCTGGGTCACCGCTCCAGCTCCGCAAGCCGGTGCGCCTGTTCGCGCGGCACCGCCACCAGCGCGTCGGCCTCGGGCCCTGCCCTTCCCGCGAGCAGGTCGCACGGCGTCGCGTCGGCGACGATACGGCCGGCCGCCATCACCAGCACGCGATCGGCGAGCAGCAGCGCCTCGGCCATGTCGTGCGTGACGAGCATGGTGGTGAGCCCCAGCCGATCATGAAGCGCGCGGATCGCTTTGCCGAGCCCGTCGCGCGTCACCGGATCGAGCGCGCCAAAGGGCTCGTCCATCAGCAGCAGCCCAGGCTCGCACGCGAGCGCACGCGCCACGCCGACGCGCTGCCGCTGGCCGCCCGAGAGCGCATCGGGCATGCGCGACGCCATTTCGGGCGCGAGCTCGACCAGCGCGAGCAGCTCGGCGACACGCGCCGCGGTGTCGCGCACGCCGGCGAGCCTGAGGCCGATCGCGACATTCTCCCCCACGCGCATGTGCGGGAAGAGCCCGACGTTCTGGAAGACGTAGCCGATCCGGCGGCGCAGCAGGTGGACGGGCTCGTCGGCCACCGCCGCGTCGCCGATCCGCACGCCGCCCGCACTCGGCTCGACGAGGCGGTTGACCATCTTGAGAAGCGTCGACTTGCCCGACCCCGACGCGCCGACCAGCGCTACGAAGCTGCCGGCGGCGATCTCCAGCGACACGCCGTCGACCGCAGCCACTCCGCCCGGATAGCGCTTGCTGACATTTTCGAAGGCAAGGCTGCGGCTTTGCTCTGGCATCGCGCGAAATTGTGCGGGATGAACCGGCAAAGGTCAAAACGGACCGGGGGAGGCGACATGGCAGGCGAGAAGGCGATCTTCATCACCGGGGGCGCGTCGGGGATCGGGCTGGCGACGGGCAGATATTTCGCCGCGCGCGGCTGGCGCGTGGGGCTCGCCGACATCAACGCCGAAGGGCTGGAGGACGCCGCCGCCTCGATCGACGGCGCGCCGGTGACCACCCACGTGATGGACGTGCGCGACCGCGCCGCCTGGACGCAGGCGCTCGCCGACTTCGCCGCGGCGAGCGGCGGGCGGCTCGATCTGATGTTCAACAACGCCGGCATCGCAGTAGGCGGAATGCTCGCCGAGACCAGCGACGAGGATGTCGATCGCATCGTCGGCGTCAACCTGACCGGCGTGATCAACGGCGCACGCGCGGCGTATCCCCTGCTCAAGGCGACGCCGGGATCGTGCCTGGTCAACACCGCGTCCGCGGCGGCGATCTACGGCGGCGCGGGCATGTCGCTCTATGCCGCCGTCAAGTTCGCCGTGCGCGGCTTCTCCGAGGCGCTCGACGGCGAATGGGCGGCCGACGGGATCAAGGTGCGCGTACTGATGCCGAGCTTCATCGACACGCCGTTGCTCGATGCGACCGTCTCCGGAAGCAACCGCAACGTGCGCGAATCGGTGCGCGAGGCCGGGCTGGAGTTCACGCCGCTCGAAACGGTGGCCGAAGCAGTGTGGAACGCCGCGGACCACCACAAGGTGCACCTGATCGTCGGCCGCACGGCCAGGCGCCTCGCTTTCGCCGCACGCTGGATGCCGGGTACGCTCAGGAAGCAGATGCGGCGGCGAATTTCTTGAGCGGTACAGAAACCTTCAAAGAAGCGCGTCGATCGCGTGCGCCATCTCGATGTCGCGGCCCGAAAGGCCGCCGGCATCGTGCGTGGTAAGGAGAATGTCGACGCGGTTCCACACGTTCGACCATTCGGGGTGATGGTTCGCCTTCTCGGCGAGCAGCGCCACGCGGGTCATGAAGCCGAACGCCTCGTTGAAGTCGCGGAAGGTGAAGCTGCGCGTGATCGCATCGCGCGCCTCATCATAATCCCAGTCGTCCAGATCATCGAGCGCATCGGCGCGCTCGGCATCGCTCAACTGCTCGACCATGGCCTGCTCCTTGCTGCAACGCGTCGCCTGTGCCTATGGACCTCTCCATGCATGGGCAAGCGCCTTCCGCCGAAGACATCGAACGCCTCGCGCGCGCGGCGCTGGCGCGGATCCCGGAGCCGTTCGCGAGCCACCTCGCCGACGTGGTGCTGATCGTCGAGGAATTCGCCGACGACGAGACGCTCGACGCGCTGGGGATCGAGGATCCGTTCGACCTCAGCGGACTCTATCACGGCCGCCCGGTCGGCGAGAAATCGGCGTTCGATTCGGGCGCGCTCCCGGATCGCATCCACCTCTATCGGCGCGCGATCCTCGACGAATGGTCGGCCACCGGTGTCTCGCTCGAAGACCTGGTCAGCCACATCGTCGTGCACGAGGTGGGGCATCATTTCGGCCTTTCGGACGACGACATGCACGCGCTGGAGGACAGCGCCGGGTGAGCCACGGCCTCGCCTTTCGCGAGGTCGTGTGCCTGCGCGGGCAGCGGCTGCTGTTCGAGGGGCTGAGCTTCGCGCTGGCGCCCGGCGAGGCGGCGCTGGTGACCGGGCCGAACGGTGCCGGCAAATCGAGCCTGATCCGCGTGGCGGCAGGGCTGCTCGCGCCCGTTGCCGGACGGGTGGAGGGCGAAGGCGCGCGGGCGCTGCTGGGCGAGCATAGCGCGCTCGACCCCGAGCTCAGCCTGGGCACGGCGCTGCGCTTCTGGGCCGGGCTCGACGGAGACCAGGCAGCAGTGGAGGCAGCGCTGGCCGCGGTGGCGCTCGACGGACTGGCGCAGGTGCCGGTGCGGCTGCTCTCGACCGGCCAGCGCCGCCGTGCCGCGCTGGCGCGCGTGATCGCGAGCCGCGCGCCGGTGTGGCTGCTGGACGAGCCCGCTAACGGGCTGGACGCGGCCTCGATCCGACTGCTGGAGGCGGCGATCGCGGCGCATCGCGCGAGCGGCGGCATCGTGCTTGCAGCGACGCACCTGCCGCTGGCATTGCCCGAAGCGCAGGAGATCGCGCTGTGAGCGGCTTCCTCGCTATCGTCTGGCGCGAGCTGCGCCGGGCGTGGAGCAGCGGTGGACTGATGCTGCCGATCGCCTTCTTCCTGCTCGTCGCGATCCTCTTTCCCTTTGCGGTAGGGCCCGACGCTCGGCTGCTCGCGCGCGTCGGTGGCGGCGTGATCTGGGCGGCCGCGCTGCTCGCCGCGCTGCTCCCGGTCGAAAGGCTGATCACGCCCGATGCGGAGAGCGGCGTGCTCGACCAGTTCGCGGTTCGGGGACTTTCCGACGCGACCGTCGCCGCGGCCAAGATGATCGGTCATTGGCTGGGCTTCGCGCCCGCGCTGCTGCTCGCGACGGTGATCGCCGCGGCGCTGCTCCAGCTGTCCGGTGCGGCGCTAACGACGATCCTGGTCGGCCTTGCCGTCGGAACGCCGGGGCTGGCGGCGCTGGGCGTGGCCACTGCGGCGCTGGTGGCGGGGCTGCGGGGCGCAGGCGCGCTCGCCGGGCTGGTGATGCTGCCCTTCGCGGTGCCGCTGCTGATCTTCGGCGCGGGATCGACCGCGGGACAGCCCGGCGCCCTCAAGCTGCTGGCGGCGGTGAGCCTGCTGCTGGTGGCCGGCTGCCCGGTCGTGGCCGGGGCTGCGATGCGGATGGGGCGGAGCTAGCTCCCCCTCCCCTTAGGGCGAGGGCTTAAGAGCGGCTCCAGCGCGCGAAGATGGCGGTGGGGAGCAACAGGCCGCGCGCCTCTTCGCGCACGGTGAGTTCGCCGCATTCGACCTTGCCTCCCAGATCGGCGAAATGCTGGCGGACCAGCTCGCCGATCGCGAGCGCGGACATGCGCACGGCATAGACGGTGAGGAAAAGGAAGCGCGACTCCGCGTCGAGCAGCTTCCGCGTGTCGGCGATCAGTCCGGGCAGTCCCTCTTCGATCTTCCAAACCTCGCCGTTGGGGCCCCTGCCCCATTTGGGCGGATCGAGGATGATGCCGTCGTAGCGCCGCCCGCGCCGGACTTCGCGCGCAGTGAACTTGGCGGCGTCGTCGATCATCCAGCGGATCGGCAGATCCTCCATCCCCGACAGCGCGGCATTGGCCTTGCCCTCGGCGACCGACTTTTTCGATGCGTCGACATGCGTGACCCGCGCGCCTTTGGCGGCGAGCGCGAGGCTGCCCACGCCGGTGTAGCCGAACAGGTTCATGCACTCGGGCGCGTCGAGGCCCTCGATCTGCTCGCGCATCCAGCTCCACACGGGCGCCATGTCCGGGAAGAAGCCGAGGTGACGGAAGGGCGTGGTCTGCGCGGTGAAGCGCGCCTCGTTCCACGCCAGCGGCCAGCCCTCGCGCGGCACCGGCCTGGCGAAGGTCCAGCGGCCGCCGCCTTCCTCGTCCGATCCGGGGATGAATTCGCCATGCGCGTCCCAGCGGTCCGAGGCCGGCGCCCACATCGCCTGGGGCTCCGGCCGGATGAACCGATAGGCGCCGTAACGCTCGAGCTTGCGGCCGTGGCCCGAATCGACGAGCCCGTAATCGGCCCAGGGCTCGCCGGTGAGAGTGATGAGGTCCATGCGGTGTCCATAGAAGGACACGCGCGTTTCTCAAATCCTCCACCGGAGGGAGAGGATCAGGAGCGCGGCGTCGCGCGCTCGGCGATGTAGCTGGTGACGGCCTCGAAGGTCGCGGGGAGCACGTCGTAGCGCTCCTGCCGCTGGTAGAGATCGCCCACCCGCGACGGTACCGACGGCCGCACTCCGGTCGCGCGCTCGACGGCGTCCGCGAACTTGGCCGCGTGCGCGGTCGCCAGCGTCACCACCGGCACTTCGGCGGGAATCCCGGCGCGGCGCGCGGCAGCGAGACCAATCGCACTGTGGGGGTCGAGCACCTGCCCCGCCTCGGCATGCGCCCAGCGCATCGCTTCGTTCATCGTCGCGGCGTCGATCCGGTCACTCGCGAACAGCGCGGCGGCGCCTTCGCGCTGCGCATTGGTGAGCTGCATCGCGCGGCTCGCTTCGAACCCGCGCATCTGGTCGGCGACGCTGCCGCCGGCGAGATCGAACAGCAGCCGCTCGAAGTTCGAGCTCACCTGGATGTCCATCGACGGCGCATCGGTGGGCGTCACCGTTCCCGCTGAATAATCGCCGGTGGAAAGCGCCCGGTGCAGGATGTCGTTGACGTTGGTCGCGACGACGAGCTTCGCCACCGGCAGCCCCATCCGGGCCGCGACATAGCCCGCGAACACGTCGCCGAAGTTGCCCGTGGGCACCGAGAAGGCGACGGTCCGATCGGGCGCGCCGAGGCGGACGGCGGCGTAGAAATAATAGACCACCTGCGCCATCAGCCTGGCCCAGTTGATCGAATTGACTGCGGTCACCTGGAAGCGGCCGGCGAAGTGGGCGTCGTTGAACATCGCCTTCACGAGCGCCTGCGCGTCGTCGAAGCTGCCCTCGATCGCGATATTGTGCACGTTGGGCGCGAGCACCGTCGTCATCTGGCGGCGCTGGACCTCGGAAACGCGGCCCCTGGGGTGGAGCATGAAGATGTCCACGCCGATGCGGCCGGCGACGGCATCGATCGCTGCGCTGCCGGTGTCGCCCGAAGTCGCGCCCACGATGGTGAGGTGCTGGTTGCCGCCGGTCAGGAACTTCTCGAAAAGCAGCCCGAGAAGCTGGAGCGCCACGTCCTTGAACGCAAGCGTGGGCCCGTGGAACAGCTCGAGCAGCCACTGCTGCTGGTCGAGCTGGACGAGCGGCGTGACCGCGGCATGCGCGAAGCGGCCATAGGCGCGCGTGCACAGGTCGCGCAGCTCATCCTCGCTCAAATCTTCCCCGACGAAGGGCAGCATTACCCGCACCGCCGTCTCGACATAGGAGAGGCCGGCAAGGGCGGCGATTTCGTCGCGCGTGAAGCTGGGCCAGCTTTGCGGGACGTACAGACCGCCGTCGCTCGCGAGGCCGGCGAGCGTGACGTCTCGGAAGCCGAGCAGCGGCGCGGCGCCTCGGGTGCTCTGGTAGCGCATGGGCGTGGCGTTAGCGGCGGCGGCAGGCAGGGGCAAGCAAGCCGATCTTTACGCCTGCGAACCGGGAGCGGTCCGCCCGCGGCGGCGCAGCGCCAGCACATAGATCACTGCCGCCACGATCGCGAAGAAGAACCACTGCACCGCATAGGCGAGATGGTTGTTGGGGACCGACGAGAGGTCCGGCGTTCCATTGGGTTCGAGCCCGGCGGGCGGCGTGTCCGCCACCAGCAGCAGTCGTTGCGGCCGGCGGTCGAACAGCGAGACCAGCATCGAACGGCCGTCGGGCGCATGGCTGATGAAGCCCCGCACTTCGCCCCCCTTCCACTGCGGCCTGGCATTGGGATCGCGTGTGGTGCCGAGCTGAACGAGCATGCCCGGGCCTTCGGCTCCGGCGCGGCATTCGGCGATCGCGCGATAGCCCGCCCCGCCCGCACCGGTCAGCCCGATCGTCACCGGTTCGAGGCACAGGCCGTGCGCGCGGCGGAAAAGCAGGCTGTCGTCGCTCTCGCGCGGGAAAGCGATCTCGGGCTTGGCGGGATTGGCCGCGAGCTGCTCGAGCTGCGCCAGCTTCTTCGGCCGCCGGTCGAGCAGCTGCCAGAAGCCGAGTCCGATCATCGCCGCAATCGCGAGCGTCACGATGATGGTGGGGATGACGGGAAGGCGTGGCATCAGCGGTCCTCGAGGACCCGGCCCTCGCCCGCGCGGTTGCGATATTCGAGCGCGAGCAGCCAGCCCTTGGCCAGCCGAAGCGTGGCGACCGTGAGCGCGAAGGTGAGCGGGATCCACAGCACCGCATGGACCAGTACGCCGGGCTCGAAGGTGAATTCGACCCACAGCGCCAGCACGGTGATCAGCGTGCCGATGCCGAGCGTGAGGAAGACGACGGGCCCGTCGCCGACGTTGAAGGCACCAAAGTCGAGCCCGCAGCGGGTGCAGCGATCGGCGAAGGCGACGGCATTCCGAAACAGCGTGCGCGCGCCGCAGCGCGGGCAGCAGCCCTTGAGCCCCGAATCGATCGGGGGAGGCAGCGCTGGGCCGCCTCCCCCGACAGGATCGCCGGATTGTCCGGTCACGTCAGCCGGCGTGGACCGGCGCGCCCCAGCCGCCCCAGACGTAGATCGAGGCGAAGAGGAACAGCCACACCACGTCGACGAAGTGCCAGTACCAGGCAGCGGCTTCAAAGCCGAAGTGCTGCCGCGCGGTGAAGTGGCCCTTATAGACGCGCACCAGGTTCACGATCAGGAAGATCGTGCCCACGATGACGTGGAAGCCGTGGAAGCCGGTCGCCATGAAGAAGGCGCCACCGTAGCTCGAGCCGCCCTCACTCGCCGCCTTGAAGGGGAACGGCGCGTGGATGTACTCATAGGCCTGGATAGTGGTGAAGATCAGGCCGAGGATGATCGTCAGCCACAGGCCCTTCTTGACGCTGTCGTTCTCGCCGACGCCGAGCAGGCCCCACAGCCCCTTGAGCTCGCCGCCACGCTGGTTGTGCAGCAGGCCGTGGTGCGCCCAGGTAACGGTGCACCCGGAGAGCAGCAGGATCAGCGTGTTGAGGAGCGGGAACTCCCAGGCGTTGATCACCTCCGTGCCCTTC
>DATLJJ010000330.1:0-1940 GCA_035538975.1 Sphingomonas sp.
GGACGCGCTCGACGACCCATTCGCGGCCCGCATAGGCATAGCGCCCGGCGAGCTGCATCGCCGCGATGTAGCGGCGGCCGAGCTCGCTGTCCTCGTCGACCACGGCCGGCGGAACGTTCATGCCGTCCTTGCCGCCGGCAGCCTTGAGGTAGCGCGTCGCGGAGGTGTGCCCGAGACCGCGGCTTCCGAAATGGACGCCGATCCAGACGAAGCCTTCCTCGTCGCGCATGAGGTCGACATAATGGTTGCCCGATCCGACAGTGCCGAGCTGGCTCACCGCTTTCTTGCGGTAATCCTCCATGTCGCTCTCGCGCCAGGCGTCGCTGTCGTCGAACAGTTCGTGCTCGGCCCGTTCGGCGTTGGCGCGGCCGACGCCGAACGAGATCACCTTGGCGACGTCGCGGATGATCGTGGGAGCGATCTGCGCGATGTCGGCGAAGCGGGTGTCGAGCCGGGCCGCCATGTTGCCGCAGCCGATGTCGAAGCCGACGCCGGAGATGCTGATCTGCTTCTCATAGGCGATGACCCCGCCGACCGGCTGGGCGTAACCGAGATGGCCGTCGGCGCAGATCACGCCGGATACGACGTTGCCGACCGCCATGCAGTTGCGCATCTGCGCGATGGTCGCGTCCTCGTGCGGGCCGAACACCTTCAGCGGCGCATTCTGGAAGCGGGCGTCCTGCGTGCGGAACTCGGCGATGGAGTCTGCGGTCGCATTGGCCTCGCGGGCAAGATGCTCCTTGCGCGCGGCATCCTTGTACAGGCACCAGGCCGGCTGGCCGCGTCCTTCGCCGACGCGCGAGTCGGGATCGACGCCGGCGGCAAGGCAGAGCTCGCGGGCGCGTTCCATGTAGGGATCGGGTCGTCGCATGGTGGTGGGTCCTTGTCATTCCGCTCGCACAATCCTCGGGCGGGCGGATCAATCCGGTGAGTTCTAAAGCCCCGGGCGCAGTCTCCTGCGTCCGGGGCCGCTGTCGTTCCGCATCAGTTCAACGCCGTCTCCGACGCTGCGATCCACGCGACCACGGCCTCGGAGAAGCCGTTGACGCGGGTCCAGGCGCCGTGGCCGACACCGTGCTGATACGAGGCCACGTTGACCATGGTGCCGCGCGCCCTCGGCTCGGGCACCTGGTCGTGGCTCTGCTCGTCGGTGAAGACGATGAGGCGATCGCCCTTGCGGTCGATCTCCGTCACGGCTTTGCCGAGATAGGTTCCGCCATGCGGCTGCGAGTTGATGATCGCATCTCGAAGCGCGAAGCCGCGGCGGGGCGGGACCTTCACGACCTCGTTTGAGAAGGTGAAGATCTCGACCTCGTCGCAGATCTCGCGCGCGAGGATGGCAAGGCCACACGCCGCCTCCGCGCGCGTCATTTCCGACTGCGCGGAGAGGGTCGCGAACATCGAGCCCGACACGTCGATCAGGAGCCGGGTGCGGCCCGGAAGCCGTACATGGTCCTTGACCGATTTGAGCATCGCAGCCTCGAGCTCGGGCTCGAAGTCCGGCGCGTAGCGCGCCGCCGTGATGAAGCGATAGGGAAGGATTCGATCCGTCCGCATCGCCTCGATCGCCCCTGCGATGGTCTCGCGCGGGACCAGCGCATTCTGCATCAGGCGCAGATTGCGCAGCAGCGCCAGGCCGCCGAGCTTGCGCTCGGCGATCAGCCGCTCGAAGGTCTCGCGCTTGTTCTTGCCGGCCGAGAGCGAAACCTCCCAGGTGTCGGGAGAGGCGAGCTCGCCATCGACGAGCTGCTTCCACACCTTGGCCTGGTCGGCGTCTTTCGGCTTGGCATGGACCAGGAACAGCACGTCCCTGATCCGCACCGCGCCGTCGCGATCCCACTTGGCGAGCTGATAGGCGTCGAACTTGGTCAGCGCCCGGGCAAGGCCCTTCTTGACCTGCGCCGAGACCGGCTGACGCTTGCGCTGCTGCATCGGCCCCA
>DATLJJ010000331.1:0-8937 GCA_035538975.1 Sphingomonas sp.
AATCGGCATGATGCTGACCCTCACTGCGATTGCCACGCGGGCGCGCTACCACGCGCTGCGCATGGCGGAGGACGACTAGCGCCCCGCGGCAAGCTCGGCGGCGCGCGTGACGAGCCCGGCGAAACGCCCCTCTTCCACCGCGCGTGCGGGATCGTTCCAGCTCGCGGCGAGCGCATACCAGTCGCCGGCCTTGCCCTGGAGCAGCAGGGTCATGTTGACCACACCCGGTTCCGATCCGCCCTTGTAGCCAACCCATTGCCAGGTGGACACGGCGGCACCGATGCCGGGATTGGCGGAGAGGATCGCTCGCGCCTCCGCACCAGATGCGCCTTCGGTGTTGCGGCGAAGCCAGTCCATCACGCGCACCAGATCGGCGGCGCTCAGGAACCATTCGATGTCGCCGATCATCGCCGGCCGTCGCCCGCCCGGCGGCTCCGGCGGGATTGCGACCAGCGGGATGCGCGCGAGTTCGCCGGCCAGCATCGCACGACGGCCTGCATCATCCAGCGCCAGATAGCGCCGCGCATAGCTGCCGCCGTCCAGATATTTGAGCTTGAACGCTTCGAGCGTCCCGAGAAAGGGGCGGTTGCGCGCCGGATCGCGGACGCAGAGCACCGGCAGCATCGCCTCGACCTTCTCGCGTCCCAGCGTGCGGAGCAGGATGTCGGTGGCGCTGTTGTCGCTCACCGAGATCATCTTGCCCGCGAGCTCGCGCAGACTGATCTGCGCACCCTTGGGGCTCGCCACATAGGCGCCCCCCGGCAGCTGGGTGCCGTCGAGCGTGACCAGATCGGTCCATTTGCGCTCGCCGGCGTTGGTGACGCGGACCAGCTCGGCGAGGATCACCAGCTTGAACGCCGATCCGATCGCAAGGGGCTGGTCGGGCTGGTGCTGGAGCAACATCTCGGGCGCGCCGGAGCCGAGCTTCACCAGGACGAAGCCGGTGGTGCCATGGAGGCCGCGCAGGGCAGCAGCAACCTCGTCGAGGCTCTTCTCCGAGGCGATCGCACCCTGGATCAGGAGCCCGGCGATCTGGTGGGGCGGGGCGGGATCTACTGCCATCTGCATCGCGACAAGGGCATCGCGCAGGCGCAGCTCGATCTGACCGCGGAACGGCGACGCCATCCGATAGCGCTCGATCCCCACCACCGGTCCGTTCGCCGCCAGAAGCTGCGCACTGATCGCGTCGAACTGCGCTTTGGGTATCTGCGCAACGAAGGCGGGAGTGAAGAGCGCGGCATAGTCGCCCTTGCCCCCGAGCAGCGCGACGAGCTCGCGTGCCCGCGCTTCGAATTCGGGAGCAGGCGTCGGGGCGGGTGCGGTCATGGCAGGCTGAGCGAGCGCGGGCGCTGCGCACGGCAGCAGGTTCAGCGCCGCCGCCGACAGGGCTACGGTGATTTCAATTGCGCGGTGTGTCATCGGTCAGATCCAGCGATGTCAGCCGGCCGTCGCTTGCGCGTCGAACGATGCGGCTGCCGGTTTCCAGCATAAGATCATGCACATAGGAGAAGCGCTCTACTCGATTCGCGCCTTCGCCTTGTGTCAGCAAGGGCGCGTAGCGGCGCCGCGACACGGATTCGAGCACCAGCTTCGGCCAGTCTCTCGCGATGTTCCCCGAATCCCGCAACACTCCGGCGTCGTGAACCCGGCCGTCCGCGGCGATCCGGAAACGCACATCGATCCATTCCGGACCGCCTTCGCTGGCGGGAAGAATTTGACCACCGCCGGCGGTGATCTTCTCGATCCGAATGGGCGGCGCATAGATGAGGACGGGCTTGCCGGATTTTTGCGGTGGGACGGCGGCTATCGCCTTTTCGAGAGCTTCTGGGTCGTTCTCATATGCGGCGAGCGAGGCGCGCAGGAGCCTGGCCGCGTGGCGAAAGCCGGCGAGCTCGGGTTCGGCCGTTCGCTCGATGTCGGCGATCTTGCGCCTGGCAGTGCTGCGATAGTCCGATCGGACGCTCGCCATGGCGCCGAACACGACTGCGTCGCGGAGCATCGCCTGACCGACGACGTGCAACTGGCCGGCCTTGCGGGCCTGTTTTGCTACCGTGCGATAGATGTCTTCGGCTGCGCGCAGGCGTCCGGCACGCGCAAACTCGTCCCCGACCATCAGCCGCTGCATCAATACGCGAGAATCCTTGTCGTCCAGCCCCGCCTTCAGCGCCTCAAGCGCCTCGATCTGAAGGAGCCGGCTTTGATCCGGACGGCCGTCAAAGTTGCTCAACCGGCCATAGGCGCGGTTGAGGTCGGAGACTTCGACCGGCAGCACCCTGGCATATCGGTCGTTGCGGTTGCGGGACTTGCCGAGCGTGCGACGCGCGCCGGCATAATCGCCGGCGATGAACTGGTTCTCGGCGTGGGCAAGTGAGGCTTCGATATCCTCCCTGGGCGGGCAATTCCGCGCGAGGCACGCGGCAAGTCGCGCCTCGCTATCGGCGGGAGAGACGCCGGTCACGACGATCGTCGTGCTCTTTTCGTCCTGATCTTGCGCGCTGACCGGGAGTGCCAGGAGCAGTGCCGGCAGCAGCAATGTTCCGCGCATCTTCCGTCTCCGAAGTAGTGATCCGGAGTTGATCAGAATGCGGGGTCGTCCGCAAGATTAGACTATCACGCGTCGATGACTTCCTCGTCGAGCCGTGCGGCATTTTCCTGGATGAAGGCGAAGCGGTGGGCGGGATTGTTACCCATCAGCCGGTCGACCAGATCTTTCACGTTCGCCCGCTCCTCATATTCTTGCGGCAGCGTCACGCGCAGCAGCCCGCGGGTCGCGGGATCCATCGTGGTTTCCTTGAGCTGGTTGGGGTTCATCTCGCCAAGGCCCTTGAAGCGGCTGACCTCGACCTTCTTGCCCTTGAACTCGTTCGCCTCGATCTCGATGCGGTGCGCGTCGTCGCGGGCGTAGAGGCTCTTGCTGCCCACCGTCAGCCGGTAGAGCGGCGGCTGGGCGAGGTAGAGGTGACCGCGGCGGACCAGATCGGGCATCTCCTGGAAGAAGAAGGTCATCAGCAGCGTGGCGATATGCGCACCGTCGACGTCGGCGTCGGTCATGATGATGATGCGTTCGTAACGCAGATTGTCCGGGATGCAGTCCTTCCGGGTGCCGCAGCCCAGCGCCTGGATCAGGTCGGCGATCTCCTGGTTGGCGAGGATCTTGGCACTGGTGGCGCTGGCGACGTTGAGGATCTTGCCGCGGATCGGCAGGATCGCCTGCGTCTTGCGGTCGCGCGCCTGCTTGGCCGAGCCGCCGGCCGAATCGCCCTCGACGATGAACAGCTCGGTCCCCTCGGGGCTGTCGGCGGCGCAATCCGTGAGCTTGCCGGGCAGGCGCAGCTTGCGGCCCGAGGTCGCGGTCTTGCGCTTGACCTCGCGCTCCTGCTTGCGGCGAAGGCGATCCTCCATCCGCTCGAGCACATAGCCGAGCAGCGCCTTGCCGCGGTCCATATGGTCGGAGAGGAAATGGTCGAAATGGTCGCGCACCGCACGCTCGACCAGCGCGGTCGCCTCGGGCGAGGTCAGCCGGTCCTTGGTCTGCGACTGGAACTGCGGCTCGCGGATGAAGACCGAGAGCATCAGCTCGGAGCCGACCATCACGTCGTCCGCGGTCAGGTCCTTGGCCTTCTTCTGCCCGACGAGCTCGCCGAACGCGCGCATGCCGCGGGTGAGCGCCTGGCGCAGGCCCTGTTCGTGCGTGCCGCCGTCGGGAGTGGGGATGGTGTTGCAGTACCAGCTGTAGCTGCCGTCGCTCCACAGCGGCCAGGCGACTGCCCATTCGACCCGGCCCTGTCCGTCGGGGAAGTCCTGCGCGCCCGAGAAGAATTCCGCGGTGGCGCATTCGCGCGTGCCGAGCTGCTCCTTCAGGTGATCGGCGAGCCCGCCGGGGAACTGGAACACCGCCTCGGCCGGAATCTCGTTGTCGGCGATCAGCGACGGATCGCACTTCCAGCGGATCTCGACGCCCGCGAAGAGATAGGCCTTGGAGCGCGCCAGCTTGTAGAGCCGCGCGGGCTTGAAGTGGAGCTCGGGGCCGAAGATCTCTGCGTCTGGCGTGAAGGAGACCGAAGTGCCACGCCGGTTGGGCGTGCCGCCCAGATGCTCGAGCGGCCCCAGCGTCTGGCCCTGGCTGAAGCGCTGGCGATAGAGCTGCCGGTCGCGCGCGACTTCCACCACGGTGTCCACCGAGAGCGCGTTGACCACAGAGACGCCGACGCCGTGAAGGCCGCCGCTCGTGGCATAGGCCTTGCCCGAGAACTTGCCGCCCGAGTGCAGCATCGAGAGGATCACCTCGAGCGCCGACTTGTCGGGGAATTTGGGATGCGGGTCGATCGGCATGCCGCGACCGTTGTCGACGATCGTCAGGCGGTTGCCGACATCGAGCTGGATCTCGATGCGGTTGGCATGGCCCGCCACCGCTTCGTCCATCGCATTGTCGAGCACTTCGGCGGCGAGGTGATGGAGCGCGCGCTCGTCGGTGCCGCCGATGTACATGCCCGGCCGCCGCCGGACCGGCTCGAGCCCTTCGAGGACTTCGATCGACGAGGCGTCATAGGTGCCGGAGGGTACGCCGGGCGCGGCAAACAGGTCTTCTGACATGGCAAGGGTATAGGAGGCAGGGAGTCGCGCGCGCAAGCGAGGGAGCTAGTTATCCACAGGCCAGCGCCCGCTCCGACGCGCGGCCGGAGCGATGCTCGATGAAAATGCCCGAAGCGACCCGGTCAGCGGACGCGGGTACCGCCGAAGGGAAGCGGGGGCGGGGGGCGACGATCGCGGCGCGGCAGCTGCGCCTGATAGGCCTGGCCGCAATGCTCGACGCAATAGGGGAAGCCGGGGTTCACCTTCTCGCCGCAGAAGTGGAAATCGGGCTCGCCCGGGTGACCCAGCGGCCACTTGCAGATCTTGTCGTTGAGATCGAGCAGCGTGGTCTTGCCCGCGATCGCCTCGCTCGGCTTGGCGGGGACCAGCCGGCGCGGAGGGGCCGGTGCGATCGGCGGGGCCTGCTCGCCGGGATTCTGGCGCACGAAGCCGCCCGGGCCGACCGAGCGGAGCACGGGGCCGTCGGGACGCGCGGGGGCGGGCGCAGGCGCCGCGGCATCGGCTGCGGGCGCTTCGGCGCGCGGGGCAGGTGCAGCCCTGGGCGCGGCCGGCTGGGGCGCGGCCGCTGCGGGCGCCGGGGCGGCCGCGGGCGTCGGCTTGGGTGCCGCCTCGGCCTTGGCTTCGTTCGGCTTCACCGGCGACGGACGCGAGGGCAGGCCCAGGCGGTGCGCCTTGCCGATCACGGCATTGCGCGACACGCCGCCCAGCTCCTCGGCGATCTGGGTGGCGGTCATGCCGCTGTCCCACATCTTCTTCAGCGTCTCGATACGCTCGTCGGTCCAGCTCACGTCACACTTCCTTCAACTTGCGGCCATCAACTTGCAGGCAGCGCAGCCAGCGTCTACGCGAATGCGCGATGAGCAGCCACCCCGATAGCCCCGAAATCGGTCATAGCCTCCCCGAGCCCGGCGTTCCGGTGATTCGCAACGTGAACTGGGGAGGATTGCGTACCCTCTATATCAAGGAGGTGCGCCGTTTCTTCAAGGTGCAGCTCCAGACGATCTGGGCCCCGGCGGTTTCGCAGCTGCTGCTGATGGTGGTGTTCACCACCGCGCTGGGCGCACGCGGGGCCGTGCATGTCGGCGGCGCGACGGTACCCTTCGCGGCGTTCATCGCCCCCGGGCTGATCGTGATGGGCATGCTCAACAACGCCTTCGCCAATTCGAGCTTCTCGCTGCTCGTCGGCAAGATTCAGGGGACGATCGTCGACTATCTGATGCCGCCGCTGTCGACGACCGAGCTGCTGGTCGCGCTGGTGGGTGGCGCCATGACCCGCGCGTTCATGGTGGGCGGCACGGTGTGGCTCGCGATGCTGCTCTATCTGGGCGCCGAGGCAGTGCCGCAGCAGATCTGGGCGGTGCTGTGGTTCGGCCTGCTGGGATCAATGCTGCTCTCGTTCCTCGGCGTGCTGACGTCGATCTGGGCAGAGAAGTTCGACCATGCCGCGGCGGTGACCAATTTCGTCGTGGCACCGCTCGCTTTGCTCTCGGGCACCTTCTATTCGGTCGACCGGCTCGCGCCGACCTTTCAGCTGGTGAGCCACCTCAATCCCTTCTTCTACATCATCTCCGGCTTCCGATACGGCTTCCTCGGTGTGGCCGATTCACCCATCGTGATGGGAAGCGGGATCATCCTCGCGCTGAACGCGGTGCTCGGCCTGTTCTGCTACTGGCTGCTGCGCAGGGGCTGGAAGATGAAGAATTAGCCTCCCGCATGCTGCGGGGGCTATGGCCCCCTCACCGAAACGAATATTGACGCACGTGGGACGCTGATCCTAAACACCCGCTCCGGGCGGTCCGGTCGGGCCGCCCTTTTGCGTTTCTGGAGCTAACCAGGCTTTTTTCGTTCAGGAGGTACAATCGCCATGGCCATCACCCCGCTCATGCCCGTCTACCCGCGGTGCGGTGTGCGGCCGGTGCGAGGCGAGGGCGTGTACCTCATCGGCGAACGCGGCGAGCGCTATCTGGACTTCGCCGCGGGCATCGCGGTCAACGCGCTGGGCCACGGCCATCCGCATCTGACCAGGGTGCTGCAGGAGCAGGTCGCGACGTTGATGCACGTCAGCAACCTCTATGGCTCGCCGCAGGGCGAGGCGCTGGCGCAGCGGATCATCGACATCAGCTTCGCCGACACGGTGTTCTTCACCAATTCGGGCGTCGAGGCGATCGAATGCGCGATCAAGACCGCGCGCCGCTATCATTACGTCAACGGCAACCCCCAGCGCCACAAGCTGATCACTTTCAAGAACGCCTTCCACGGGCGCTCGATCGGCGCGATCTCGGCCACTGACCAGCCCAAGATGCGCGACGGCTTCGAGCCGCTGCTGCCGGGCTTCGACTATGTGAAGTTCAACGATCTCGAAGGCGCGATCGCCGCGATCGACGACGAGACCGCGGGCTTCCTGGTGGAGACGGTGCAGGGCGAAGGCGGGATGACCGCGGGCACGCACGAATTCATCACCGGCCTGCGCAAGGCGGCCGACGAGCACGGCCTGCTTCTCGTCCTCGACGAGATCCAGTGCGGCTATGGGCGCACCGGCAAGATGTGGGCTTACGAGCATTACGGCATCGAGCCCGACATCATGACCGTGGCCAAGGGCATCGGCGCGGGCTTCCCGCTCGGCGCGTGCCTCGCGACCGAGGAAGCCGCCAAGGGCATGGTGATCGGCACCCACGGCTCGACCTATGGCGGCAACCCGCTGGCGATGGCGGCGGGGCAGGCGGTGCTCGACGTGATGCTCGAACCGGGCTTCCTCGAGCACGTCACGCGCATGGGCGAGCGGCTCCGCCAGGCGTTCGAGCAGATGATCCCCAACCATGATCATCTGTTCGAGGAGATCCGCGGCAAGGGGCTGATGCTGGGCATCAAGATGAAGGAGCCGGCGGTGAGCCGCGACTTCGTGGCGCACCTGCGCGACAATCACGGGCTGCTCACCGTGGCGGCGGGCGAGAACGTCTTCCGCGTGCTGCCGCCGCTGGTCATCGACGAGAGCCACATCGCCGAGTGCGTCGAGCGGCTGAGCGAAGGCGCGCGGACCTTCGGGATCCCCAGCGATGACTGAGCTGCGCCACTTCCTCGACCTGTCCGACGCGGGCGGCGATGCGATCGCAGCGATGCTGACCGACGCGCTCCAGCGCAAGGCGGCGCGCGCGGGCTGGCCCAAGGGCAAGGCCGATGCCGATGCGCCGCTCGCCGGCCATGTGCTCGCGATGGTGTTCGAGAAGAACTCGACGCGCACCCGTGTGTCGTTCGACATGGCGATCCGCCAATTGGGCGGAACCTCGATCGTGCTCGACGCGGGTTCGACCCAACTCGGCCGCGGCGAGACGATCGCGGACACCGCGCGCGTGCTCTCGGGTTATTGCGACGCGATCATGATCCGCACCGACGATCACCAGAAGGTGGTCGACATGGCGAAGTACGCCAGCGTGCCGGTGATCAACGGACTCACCGACGCCTCGCATCCCTGCCAGATCATGGCCGACCTGCTGACGCTGATCGAGCATGGCAAGGCGCTGCCGGGGCTCAAGGTCGCGTGGCTGGGCGACGGCAACAACGTGCTCGCCTCGATCATGGAAGCGGCCGGGCTGATGCACTTCGATGTGGTTGCGGCCTGCCCGCAGGGCTTCCAGCCGAGCGAGGCGGACCTCGCCCGCGGCAAGGGCCGGGCGAAGGTGGTCGGCGATCCGCGCGAGGCGGTCGAAGGCGCCGACGTGATCGTCACCGACACCTGGATCTCGATGGGGCAGGCGCACGCCGAGACCAAGCTCAAGGCGATGATGCCCTTCCAGGTCACCGGAGCGCTGATGGCCGCGGCCAGGCCCGACGCCAAATTCCTCCACTGCCTGCCCGCGCACCGCGGCGAGGAAGTGACCGACGAGGTGATCGACGGCCCGCAGTCGCTGATCTGGCCCGAGGCCGAGAACCGGCTGCACGCGCAGAAGTCCGTCCTGCGGTGGTGCTTCGGCCAGATCGGCTGAGTTGTTTCGGGGCGCGGACGTTCCTACATCCGCCTCCGAACCCCAACAATCCGTTCGAATGGACCGCCGGCTTCCGGCTGCGCGGCGCGGACGGCGGAGACTTGCGATGAACATCACCGCCCCCACCACCGACCTCGACCGCGTCGTCGGCTTCACCATTCCCGGCCGGCATGCGCGCGGCCGTGTCGCGCGGCTGGGCCCGGTGCTGGAGGAGATCCTGTCGGCGCACGCCTATCCGCCGGTGATCGAGCGTCTGCTCGCGGAGGCGCTGACGCTCACTGCGCTGCTCGGCGCGACGCTCAAGGACGACGAGGGGCAGATGACGCTCCAGGCGCAGACCCGGGGCGGAATCGTGAGCCTGATG
>DATLJJ010000332.1:0-3761 GCA_035538975.1 Sphingomonas sp.
TGCTGATCAGCGCCTATGCGCTCGGCGTGATGCTCGGCGCGCCGCTGATGACGCTCACCACCGGTCGCGTGCCCCGCCGGACGCTGCTGATCGGGCTCGCGGGCATCTTCACCGCCGGCAACCTCCTCGCCGCGGTATCCCACGGCTATGCCATGCTGCTCGCGGCGCGCGTGCTGACTTCGTTCAATCATGGCGCGTTCTTCGGCGTCGGCGCGATCGTTGCCGCAGGCCTCGTCGCGCCGCAACGCCGGGCGAGCGCCGTGGCGGCGATGTTCATGGGGCTGACGATCGCCAACGTCGTCGGCGTACCGCTCGCGACCTGGGCGGGCGAGCATCTGGGGTGGCGCGCTTCCTTCTGGGGCATCGCGGCACTCGGCGTGGCGACGATGGCCGCGCTGCGGCTGACGCTGCCGCCGCTGCCGGCGCCTGCAGGCGGAAACGCTCTGGCGGAGCTGCGCGTGCTGGCGCGCGGCAGGGTGCTGGGCGCGCTGGCGCTCACCGTCGTGGGGTCGAGCGCGATGTTCACGGTCTTCACCTACATCGCGCCGATCCTCCGCGAGGTGACGCACGGCTCGCTCGGCTTCGTGACCGCGATGCTGGTCACCTACGGCCTCGGGCTGACGCTGGGCAACTGGCTCGGCGGCAAGTTCGCCGACCGTTCGGTCGATCGCACGCTGATCGTCACGCTGGCGTCGCTCACGGCGATCCTCGTCGCGTTCGCGATGCTCATGCCGCATGCCGCGCCCACTGCGCTGCTGGTGTTCCTCTGGGGCGTCGCCAGCTTCGCGCTGGTGCCGCCGCTCCAGGTCCGCGTCATGACCGCCGCTGCGGATGCGCCGAACCTCGCATCGGCGGTGAACATCGGCGCCTTCAACCTCGGCAACGCGTTCGGCGCAGCGCTGGGCGGCGGGGTGATAGCCGCGGGGCTGGGCTATCCCGCCGTCGCGCTTGCCGGTGCCGCGACTTCGGCGGTCGGGCTGGGCGCGGTTCTGCTTGCAGGCCTGCGGAGCCCGCGCGCAGTGGAGCCGCAGCTCTGCAGCGCGGGAGGCGTGGCCTAGTCCTGCGTCTCGCCGGCCAGCGGCGTCGCCAGCATCGACGGCCGCGCGGCGAAGCCGTCGAACCAGGCGGCAAGGTTGGCGAAGCCGCGGAACGACGGCAGTTCGCGGAACGCGAGCCAGTCGAGCGCAGTCGCCAGCGCGATGTGGCCCACCGTCACGGGCTCGTCCGCTCCCAGCTGTGCGTCGAGCCAGGCATAGGTCCGGGTGAGCTTGAGCGCGTGTCCCTCCGCGAGCGGCGGGTAGCGAAGTGCATGGGGCCGCCGGACCAGCTCCCAGCGGACGAGGATGCCCGAATCCGCCAGCCCTTGCGCGGCAGCCTCGAACCGCAGCGCGCGCCACCGGGCCTCGCCTTCGGCCGGGATCAAGGGGGTGCCGTCGTGAAGCGTGTCCAAATAGGCGCAGATCACGTTCGAATCGAAGATCGGCTCTTCCCCCGGCCGCAGCAGCACCGGCACCTTGCCGAGCGGGTTCTCGGCGAACACCGCTGGATTGGCGCGCGTGGGGCTGGTCTCGTGGTGCTCCGCTTCGATGCGATCGGCCAGGCCCGCCTCGTGCGCGAAGACCAGCGCCTTTCGCGCATAGGGGGAGTGGGTCTGATACAGCAGCTTCATCTCAGCGGTCTTTCTCCACATCGAACGCGTCCGAGCCTAGCGCCCTGACTTTGCCGCTTTCCCGCGATTGCGGCGCGGCCTACGCCTTCAAACCGCGCCGATTGCGGCTAGGGTGAACGGATGAAGCTCGACACCTTCGACCGGCAGCTCCTCAATCTCGTCCAGGAGGATTCGTCACGCACCGCCGACCAGCTGGGCGAGACCGTCCCGCTGTCGAGCTCGGCCATCCAGCGCCGCTTGCGCAAGATGCGCGAGGCCGGAGTCATCCAGCGCGAAACCGCCGTCGTCGATCCGAAATGGGTCGGGAAGCCGACCTTCTTCGTCGTCGCGCTCCAGATCGAGCGCGAACGCCCCGAACTCCTTGCCCAGCTGCGACGGTGGCTCGCCGACGAGGACCACGTCCAGCAGGCCTTTTATGTGACCGGCGAGGCCGATTTCGTGCTGATCGTGACGGCGCCGGACACCGCCAGCTATGACGCGCTGATGAGCCGCATGGTGAAGGAGAACGCCAACATCCGGCGCTTCACGACCAACGTGGCGCTGGGGCTGGTCAAGCGCGGGCTGAGCATCCCGATCGCGCCGAACGAGCCCGAGTGATGCCCGGTCTGCGCGCTTTGGGCGCAGCGTTCGCGCGCAGATCGCCGCAAAAGCGCGTCCGGGCGATCCTATACCCGGGACATGCTGAACATCGCCTTTTCCGAGACCGGACCGGTGGTCTCTCCGACGCCGCTCTACGAAGTTCCCGCCCTCGCGCGGCGTGCCGGCGTGGGCAAGCTGCTCCTCAAGCTGGAGAACGAGCGCCCGCTCGGTAACTTCAAGATATTGGGCGGCATGTACGCGGGCTTGCGCGTGCTCGCCGAGCGGACCGGCCGGACGATCCCCGAACTCCTCGCAAGGCAAGGCGCCGCCCGCGCGCTCCCGCGGCTGATCTGTGCGAGCGACGGCAACCACGGGCTGTCGGTCGCAGCCGCCGCGCGGCAGGCGGGCGCACCGGCGACCATCTACCTCCACCGCGGCGTGAACCCTGTTCGCGCGCGCCGGATCGAAGCGTTCGGCGCGTCGGTCGCCTGGGTCGAGGGCAGCTACGACGACGCGGTCGACGCCGCCGAAGCCGCGGCGCGGGACGGTGCGGGGATCCTCGTCGCCGATACCAGTGCCGACCTGTCCGATCCCGTCGTGCGGCACGTGATGGAAGGCTATGCCACGATCAGCCGCGAGCTGACGGCGCAGCTTCGGCGGCTGGAAGTCCGGTTGAGCCACTGCTTCGTCCAGGCGGGCGTCGGCGGGTTGGCAGCAGCGCTTGCCGAAGGGCTAGGCGCGCAGGTGCCCAAGGGCGCGATCACCGTGGTCGAGCCGGCAAATGCTCCCTGCGTCACCCAGGCGCTGATGGATGGCGCGCCGCATCGCCTCGTCGGCGATCTGGAGACTTCCGCGGAGATGCTCTCCTGCGGCCTCGCCTCTGCTCCGGCGTTCGAGATCCTCCGCGCGCACGGCGCCCGCGGCGTGACCGTGAGCGAAGCCGGCCTCGGCGCCGCACCGCGCCTGCTGGCGGAAACGGCAGGCGTGTCGACCACACCTTCGGGAGCGGCGGGACTGGCCGGGCTGCTGCGCGTCGCCGCCGATCCGGCGCTCCGGACGATGCACGCGCTGCGGTCCGACAGCAGCGTGCTCCTCATCGTCACCGAAGCGGCAATCGAGGATCGGCCCGGCTAGCAGCGACTCCTTTGGCCCCGTCCGAACGTCAATGTGTCCGTGACTTTCCAGACTGGAGCAGCCGGATGCACCTGAAATCCCTTCATCCAGGCCTTCTTCTCGCTGCCGTCTGTGCGGGCGCCATCCCAGCACAGGCGCAGCAGTCGATCCTGACCGACACGTTGGCCGAGCAATCCTATGTCGATCTCGAGAAGGAAGCGGAAGCGGGAGCCGTCGCGCTGTGGGCGCTCGGCTCGATCGAGGAGCATGGCCCGCATCTGCCGCTGTCGACCGACGTGGAGATCCCCTCCGCACAATTGCGCGGCGTGAAGCGGCTGCTCGCCGCCGAGGGCGTCCGCGCCGTGATCGTGCCGCCCTATTATTGGGGCGTGAACCGCGT
>DATLJJ010000333.1:0-2176 GCA_035538975.1 Sphingomonas sp.
CTTCCAGGCGATCGGCCCCGCTGCGATCAAGCTCGGGCAGACGCTTGCCACGCGGCCCGACCTGGTCGGCGAGGCCGCCGCGCACGACCTGCTCCGCCTGCAGGACGCGCTGCCGCCGCTTCCCATCGCGGTGATCCGCCAGCGGATCGAGGCTAGCTTCGACCGGCCGCTCGAAACGCTGTTCGCCGAGTTCGAGCAGGTGCCCGTCGGCGCCGCGTCGATCGCGCAGGTGCACCGCGCCGTCACGCGCGAGGGTGCGCAGGTGGCAGTGAAGGTACTGCGCCCCGGCATCGAGGCTGAGTTCGCCAGGGCGATCGAGACCTATGAATGGGCCGCCGCTCAGGTCGAGAGCTTCGGCGGCGAAGTCGCACGGCTCCGCCCCCGCCTCGTCATCGAGACCTTCAAGCGCTGGACCGCGCGCGAGCTCGATCTCCGCCGCGAGGCCGCTTCGGCCTCCGAGCTCGCGGAGGGCATGACCGCGGAGCCCGACTTCTACGTGCCCGCGATCGACTGGCAGCACACGACGGGCAAGGTGCTCACGCTCGAATGGCTCGACGGCATCAAGCTGTCGGACCGCGCGGCGCTGATTGCTGCGGGACACGACACCACCGCGCTCGCCGGCAAGCTGATCCGCGCCTTCCTGCGCCAGGCGATCGCCGAGGGCTTCTTCCACGCCGACATGCATCAGGGGAACCTGTTCGCGCTCCCCGACGGCCGCATCGCCGCGATCGACTTCGGCATCATGGGCCGCATCGACCGGCGCGCGCGTGTGTGGCTCGCCGAGATCCTCTACGGGCTGATCACCGGCAACTACAAGCGCGTCGCCGAGATCCATTTCGAGGCGGGCTATGTCCCGCCGCACCACAATGTCGAGGAGTTCGCGACGGCGCTGCGCGCAGTGGGCGAGCCGATGCGCGGGCTGCCGGTCAAGGACATGAGCGTCGGCGCGATGCTCGACGGGCTGTTCAACATCACCCGCGACTTCGACATGCAGACCCAGCCGCACCTGCTGCTGCTCCAGAAGACGATGGTGATGGTCGAGGGCGTGGCGCGCAGCCTCGATCCCGACATCAACCTGTGGGAGACTTCCGCCCCCTTCGTGCGCGAATGGATCCGCACCGAGCTGGGCCCCGAGGCGGCGATCGCCGACCGGCTCATCACAGACCTGCGAACCTTCGCGCGGCTGCCGCAGCTCATCCGCAACATCGAGCTGCGCTACCCCTCCCCCGGCGGCGCGCCGCCGGTCCCACCGCTCAAGGAAATCGAAGTCGTGCGCGTCGGCGGCGGCTGGCGCTATCTGCTGGTGGCCGTGGCGGCGGCGGTGGCCGGCGGCGGCGCGGTATGGCTGCTGGGATAGGCGGAGCGGTTAACTTCCGACTTTTCCCGCGTTTTCGGCAATAATATTGCTTTATAACGCAAGATGGTTTCTCGCAGCCGGTATCGCCACGCTGCCGGATCTCCGTCGGAAATGGACAAAGTCGACACCCTCCGCAGGGGTTTTGCCCGCGTGCCGCTTTCCGGATCGTAGACCAGAGGCGGACACGTTAAGCTGGCCAAGGCTCATACCCAAGTGCTCGATGGTTCAAAGAGCGCCGTCGGCGGGACCGGCGGAGCGCCAGCCAAGCAAGCGAAATCCTATTTAGCAAGCGCCAGATCGCGACCTGCTCCGGAGAGCGGATGGATTTTGCCCGTTCGTGATGACGTTAGTGATCGTGCCGCTTGCGGAAGTCGACGGATATTGACGAGATCGGTGTTAAACGGCACGCAGGGCATCGTGCTCGAACTTGTTTTCCTGCCGGTGTTGATGCTGCTGTCATTTGCGGCAAGTCTGGCGGCAGGTTCGATATATGCGGCGCTTGTGGTAGCTGCTGAACGCCTGCTGCATATCGAATTCAGCCGCGCCAGGGGCCTGACGACATTCGCCTGGCATGTAGTGTCGCCCGTAGCATTGTGGGCTGGCGCAGATCATTTATCCGAAGATGATTTGGGTATCTTCTTCTCCGCAATAATGATCTGGATATTCGTTGTGCTGCCCGCCCCGTTCGCCGGAAACTGGATCATCAGCACGAGACGGTATCGTAAAGAGGCCTGAATTCTCTACCTCTTGCGAGAGCTGGCGGCAGAGCGTCCGCGACCGGACGAGGGTGTGACGTGGAAGTCCGGGTCCCAGACCTCA
>DATLJJ010000334.1:0-2911 GCA_035538975.1 Sphingomonas sp.
TGCTCTCGCCCGGCCTGCGCCTCGCGGTGGTCGAGTTCGAGGGCCGCAAGCTGCTCGTCTCGGTGAGCCGCAGCGGGGTGACGCTGGTCGACAGGGCCGGCGCATGACGCTCGCGGCTCCGCGTACCATCGGCGGCCGCGCCGCGCTGTTCGTGGGCCTGCTTGGGCTCGCGATCCTGTTCGCCTCGCCCGCGCTGGCGCAGGCCGTGCCCGCACCCGCGCCCACGCCGGGGCTCGGCGACGCCGTCGACCGCGCGCTCGGCGATCTCGGCGGCGGCGATGCGCCGCTCAGCCTGTCGCTGCAGGTCCTCATCATCATGGGCCTGCTCACGGTGCTGCCGGGCATATTGCTGATGATGACCAGCTTCACGCGCATCGTGATCGTGCTGGCGATCCTGCGTCAGGCGCTCGGCCTCCAGCAGACTCCGCCCAACCAGGTTCTGATCGGGCTTTCGCTGTTCCTCAGCTTCTTCGTGATGGCGCCGGTGATCAACCAGGCGAGCAGCGCCGCCATTCAGCCCTATGCGGCAGGGAAGATCGGCGCGACGCAGATGATCGAGGGCACCGGCGAGGCGCTCCACGGCTTCATGATCAAGCAGACGCGCAACCGCGACCTCAAGATGTTCGCCGACATGGCCAAGGCCGGCCCCTTCGCCAGTCCCGCCGACGTGCCCTATTCGGTGCTGCTCCCGGCCTTCGTGACCAGCGAGCTCAAGACCGCCTTCCAGATCGGCTTTCTCATCTTCCTGCCCTTCATCGTGATCGACCTCGTCGTCGCGACGGTGCTGATGAGCCTCGGCATGATGATGATGTCGCCGACGATCATCTCTTTGCCCTTCAAGCTGCTGCTGTTCGTCCTCGTCGACGGCTGGGCGCTGACGATGGGCTCGCTCGCCTCGAGCTTCGCGAGTTAGCGGGATGGACGCAGACTATTTCCTCACCGCCGCGCGCGAGGCGATGTGGATCCTCGCGCTGGCATCGGCGCCGATCCTCATCCCCGCGCTGCTCTCGGGCCTGATCCTCGGCATGGTGCAGGCGGCGACTTCGATTCAGGAGCAGACGCTCACCTTCGTCCCCAAGCTGATCGTCGTCGCGGTGAGCCTGGTGATCTTCGGGGGCATGATCCTCGGGCTGATCGGCGACTTCACGATCAGCATCTTCGAACGCCTTCCGGAGCTGGTGCGCTAGCGATGATGGGCTTCGGCCTTGCGATCGAGCCGCAGCTCTGGGCACTGCTGTTCGCGATGGTGCGGATCGGCGCGGCGTTCGTCGCGGCGCCGGTGTTCGGCGCGGTTTCGGTGCCGCTGCCCGCGCGGATCGCGCTGTCGGGGGCGATCGGCGTGCTGGTGCTAGGCACGACTCACATCCAGCCGCCGGGCGAGATCTTCGCGCTCGCGACCTTCCTCGCGATCGCCGCCGAGGCACTGATCGGGCTCGCGATCGGCTTCGTCCTCCAGATCGCCTTCGCCGCGCCGATGGTGGCGAGCGAAGTGATCGGCATGTCGATGGGGCTGGGCTTCGCCAATGCAGTCGACCCGTCGAGTGGCCATAGCACGCCCGCGCTCGGCCAGTTTCTCTCGATCCTGATGACTCTGCTGTTCCTCGCAGTCGACGGGCACCTCGTCCTCGTCGATCTCGTCGTGCGCAGCTACGAAGTAATGCCCCCCGGCGCCTGGCTCGCGCCCGAGCGGCTGTTCGGCATCGCGCTCTTCGGGGGCTATGCCTTTCTCGCCGGGTTGCTGCTGGCGCTGCCCGTCGGCTTCATCCTGCTCTGCCTCAATGTCGTCGTCGGCATGCTCTCGCGTGCCGCCCCCGCGCTCAACCTGTTCGCGATCGGCCTGCCGGCGAGCCTCGTCATGGGCGTGGTCGCGATCCTGCTCGCGCTGCCGGCGATGGGCGATTACCTGCTCGTCATCGTGCGCGAGGCGCTCGACGCCGCGCCCCGGCTGGTGCTCGGCGCATGAGCGAGGGCGGCGAGAAGACCGAAGCCCCGACACCGCGGCGCAAGCGCAAGGCCGCGGAAGAAGGCCAATTACTCAAATCGCGCGACTTCTCCACTGCGCTGGTCGTGCTCGCGGGCTGTGCGTGGATGGCGCTGCTCGGCCCCTCGCTGCTCGCCGCCTGCCGCGACGTGATGACTGCCAGCTTCTCGTTCGACCGCCTGGACGTGGAGCAGTTCGAGCCCTGGCGTCCGATCGCCGCCGCGGGGTGGAAGCTCGCCCCCGCGCTCGCCGGGCTGTTCGCGGTCAGCATCGCCGCCGCGGTGCTCAGCCAGGCGGGGCTCGGCGCGCTCAGGTGGAACAACAAGCTGTTCCAGCCCAAGGCGTCGCGGATCAATCCGGCCTCGGGCCTCAAGCGCATCTTCGGCCCCACCGGCTGGATCGAACTCGGCAAGTCGCTGCTCAAGGTGCTGCTGCTCGGCGCGATCGGCGCCTGGATGCTCCACTCGATCACCGGCCAGTCGCTCGGCCTCGTCGCCTCGAACCTTCCCGGCGCCGTCGGAGCGCTGGGCGGGCAATTCGTCACGCTGCTCTTCGTCATGGCCGGCGGGCTGCTGCTGATCGCAGGCGTGGACCTGCCGATCCAGATCATCCGCCACCTGAACCAGCTCCGCATGAGCAAGCAGGAAGTGAAGGACGAGCACAAGGAAAGCGAAGGCTCGCCCGAGAACAAGGCCGCACAGCGTGCACGTCAGCGCGAGATATTGAAGGGCGGCTTCCGCAAGTCGGTGGCGACCGCGCATGTCGTGCTCACCAATCCGACGCACTTCGCCGTGGCGCTCCGCTACGCACAAGGCCGCGATCAGGTGCCGGTGGTGGTCGCCAAGGGGCGCGGCGCGACGGCGCTGGCGATCCGCGAACTCGCCGGCGAACTCGCCGTGCCCGTGCTCGAATATCCCCAGCTCGCGCGCG
>DATLJJ010000335.1:0-2458 GCA_035538975.1 Sphingomonas sp.
CAGCACCGCATACTTGTCCATCGCGGCTTCGATGTCGCGCGCTTCATCCGCCGTCAGCGGCTTGCGCAGGTCGAGGCCGGACACCTCGCCGACGAAATGCTTATGGAGTTGCCGGATGGCGATCGTCATGGCGTTTCTCCCGAGAGGTCGCGAGCGGTTGGTCCCGCTCTGTCGACGAAAAAGCTACTCCCGCAACGGGCGTTGTCAACGCTCGCAACGCATGGCAGCCCGTAGTCTGGATTGAGCGCGGCGCAACACCGGATTAAATATTCCTCCGGACGGTCGCCCGACGGAGGAGCTGACCGGTTTTCGGCCCGTAACGGCGCCATCATTCGACCATGATGTCGATTAAACGCAGTGACATGCGCAACCGCATCGCTCTCTTCGCTTCCGCACTGATCGCCTTCACCGTCGCGGTCTTCCTGTTCGAAGCCCAGGCCAAAGCTCCGCACCGCGCGCCGGGACATTGCGGTTTCTGGACCACGATCGATGCAGGATTGTCCTGCCGCTGAAGCGCGGCCCGATGACAGGCTCCGCGAAGCAATCCAGGGTCGTTCCGGAGAGATTTCTGGATTGCTTCGTGGCTTCGCGCCTCGCAATGGCGAGGTCTCAGAACAGGCTGCCCTGATCCACCGGCTTCGCCAACCGCTTCGGTGCGGGCTTTGTTTCCTGCGCAGCCGGCTTCGGTTGCGCTGGCGCGCGCTTTGCGGCGGGAGGCGGGCGATCCTCATCCGCCGTCGCGCCGACGCGGCCGTCCGCGAACTCGATCTCGACGCGTGCCCCCGGACCGATCGTGTCCGCGGCATGCACGGGGTGGCCGGCCTCGTCGCGCACCAGTGCAAAGCCGCGCGCGAGCACGCTGCGATAGGACAGCGCGGAAAGCAGCTTGCCGCTGTTCTCGACCCGAGTGTCGAGCCGGTGCAGGAGCGTCGCAAGCGCACGCCCCGCGCGCTCGGCGAGGCGATGCGTGCGCTCGCGCTGGCGGGCGATCGCGTTGCGCTGCGCCTGCGCGTTGGACAGCTTCGAGGCGCGCAGGCGTACCTCCAGCCCGGCAAAGCGATCGCGCCGCTGCCGCAGCAGCGAGCGCGCCGAGAGGCCGAGCCGTTCGCCGCACACGGTGAGGCGGTGATCGGCTTGCGCGATCTGGCCGTGCAGCACCCGCAAGGTCAGCTTGGCGCCGGCGGCCGTGAACCGGCGGAAATGCGCATGCGTGTTGGCCTTGAGGCAGCGGGGCAGGGATGCGCCCGCCGAATCCAGCCGCTGCCTGGGAATGGCGAGCAGATCGGAGGCCGCGGGCAGCGCGCGCGCGGCGGCGCGCAGCTCGCTGCGGCGGCTCTCCTGGGCGCGCTGCCAATAGGCGCGGGTGCGGCGGCCGAGGTCGGCGACCTCGATGAGCAATTCGCTGCGCACGGGAACGGCCATCTCGGCCGCCGCCGTCGGGGTCGGCGCGCGCTTGTCGGCGACGAAATCGATCAGCGTGATGTCGGTCTCGTGCCCGACCGCCGAGATCAGCGGGATCATGCTCTCGGCCGCGGCGCGCACCACGATCTCCTCGTTGAACGACCAGAGATCCTCCAGCGAGCCGCCGCCGCGCGCGACGATCAGCACGTCGGGGCGCGGAATCCTGCCGCCCTCCGGCAGCGCGTTGAAGCCGCGGATCGCCGCCGCGACCTGCTCGGCCGAGCCTTCGCCCTGCACCTTGACCGGCCATACCAGCACGCGGCGGGGGAAGCGGTCCTCCAGCCGATGCAGGATGTCGCGGATCACCGCCCCGGTCGGCGAGGTCACGACGCCGATCACCTCGGGGAGCCAGGGCAGAAGCTGCTTGCGCGCCTCGTCGAACAGGCCTTCGGCGGCGAGCTTCTTCTTGCGCTCCTCCATCAGCGCCATCAGCGCGCCGATGCCGGCCGGCTCCAGCGCCTCGATCACGATCTGGTATTTCGAGGAGCCCGGATAGGTCGTGAGCTTGCCGGTGGCGATGACCTCGAGCCCCTCCTGGGGCTTGAAGCGCATGCGGCCGTGCACGCCCTTCCAGATCACCGCCTCGATCTTGGCGCTCTCGTCCTTGAGCGCGAAATAGCAATGGCCGGAGGAATGGGCGCCGCGAAAGCCGGAAATCTCGCCGCGGACCCGGACATGGCCGAAGGCGTCCTCCACCGTCCGCTTCAAGGACTGGGAGAGCTCGGAAACGGTGAATTCGGGCGCGTTGAGCAGTTGTTCCGCAGGCGGCATCGGCAAACGATTCGGCATTTTGGGGTCGCGCCGGACGTTAAGGATTTTCGTAGGCAAGCGCCAATCGATTCCATTGGGCGGGAACCCGGCGCGAAGACGCTCACTTGACTCCGGGTTCGTTTCATATATGAAATTACCAAATCATATATGAATTAAGAGGAAGCGGACCCGATGACGGTGGCCACAGATCCCGACGATCCGCGCGCACGCATGTTCGGGGACTATC
>DATLJJ010000336.1:0-2904 GCA_035538975.1 Sphingomonas sp.
ATTCAAGAACGAGTTGCTCGAAAACCCGGCGCTGGGCGATTGGTGGCTCGGGGTGTGGGAATCGGGCCGCACGGCGCTGCTTCGGATCGCGCGCGACCCGGATCGCGTGCTCTCGGGCGAATTGGGCGCTGCGCTGGCGCAACTGGGCGAGACGCTGCAGAACGACCCCGGGCTCGCCGACACGATCAACCGCTTCGTGCGGCGCACCGCCGTCGGCGCCGCGGCCGATTACGGCGACGGCATCGTCCGGCTCGTCTCCGACACGATCCGTGGCTGGGATGCGCGCACCGTCACCGGGCGTCTCGAAAACGCCGTCGGCCGCGACCTCCAGTACATCCGTATCAACGGCACGCTCGTCGGCGGGCTCGTCGGCACCACGATCCACGCGATCGACACGCTGCTCTAGGCTCAAATCCTCCGCCGGAGGGGGAGGGGACCACGCGCGGTAATTCCCACAAGCGGCCTCGCCTGCTGGAACTACTCCTCCACCACGCGCTGGCACGCGCGGTCTCCCCTCCGGGGGAGGATTTGGCCGTGCGGCCAAGCAGAGCCGGCACAAGGCCGAATGACGCGCTATTGGTGCTGGCGCAGGACCACACCTCTTGCTCTTGCAAAACAGGATTTCGCATGGAACGAACAGCGAACGTTCTTTCTCATGCCTGGTATAATCTCCCCATGCGCGCAGGCGCGCGCACGCGTTTGGGCGTACACTTTGTACACTTCCGCCGGTGTCCACTTCCGTGACGCTGCGCCTCAGCGCCAGTCGAGCTCCGGCCAGCCGCGCGCCCTCGCCAGTGTCTTGAGCGGACCATGCGCGTTCACCGCAAAGCCTTCGTCTGCCCATTCGAGCAGCGGCGCGTCGGAGACATGGTCCGAATAGGCGCGGACATGCACAGCGCCCCGCTCGAGCCCCTGCTCGGCCATCCAGCCCTCGATCATGCGGAGCTTTGCGGGCCCGTAACAGTTGTCCCCCTCGATCAGGGAGAGAAAATGGCCGCTCGGGTCCCGCTTCGCCTTGGTGGCGACGACATGATCGAAATCCAGATGCCGCGCGATCGCGCCGGCATAATAGCCGTGCGACGCCGTCGCCATTACCAGCATGCACCCCGCCGCATGGTCCGCGGCGATCTGCGCGCGTGCGCCGTGGAGCACGCCGTGCTCGGCCTCATGCGCCGCGAAGCTCTCCGCCACGCGCTCCAGCTCGGCAGGCGCCAGCGCACGGCCCAGCATCAGCCGCTGGGCGAACTGCTTGAGCTGCCCGCGGTCGATCGCCTTCGCCATATAGGCGAGCCCGGCCAACGCCAGCACCGGGAACAGCACCAGCCGCCACGGTGCCCGCGCGCGCGCCGCATGGAGCAGGAAGCGCGTCCAGGTCGGCGCCGCGGTGATGGTCTTGTCCATGTCGTAGATCGCGAGGTGCCGCATTGGTGCATCTAGGCGCGCCACGGCTTGCCGATCCACTGCAAATCGCAGAAAGGTGCGGCCCATGAGGGGCAGCGCTGATTTCGAACGCGTGGACAGCGGCGATGGCGCGACGCTGCGCTTCACCGGCAATCTCTCGCTCGCCTGCCTCAAGGATCTGCCCGACCGGCTGAATGCCATCGAAGGCGATGTCGCGCGGCTCGACCTGACCGACGTCGAGCGGATCGACACCGTCGGCGCGTGGCTGGTGCATCGCTTCGCGCGCGATCACGGCTCGGAGATCTACGGGCTCGAGCCCGACGAACAGCACCTCCTCGATCAGGTCGCCGCCGCCGAACATCCGATCGAGCTGCCGCCCCGGCCCGCCGACCCCTTCACGCGCATGCTCGGCGAAGTGGGCGAGGCAGTGATCCAGGCGGGCAAGACGCTCTACGGTCTGCTCGGCTTCCTCGGGGCGACGCTGATCGCCTTCTGGCAGGTCTTCACGCATCCCCGGCGCTTCCGCTTCAACGCGACGGTCCATCGCTTCGAAGTCGTCGGCGTCTCGGCGCTCGGCATCATCGGGCTGATGAGCTTCCTGATCGGCATCGTCATCGCACAGCAGGGCGCGGTACAGCTCCGCCAGTTCGGCGCGGAGGTCTATACGATCAACCTCGTCGGCCGGATCACCTTGCGCGAGCTCGGCGTGCTGATGACGGCGATCATGGTCGCCGGCCGCTCGGGCTCGGCCTTCGCCGCGCAGATCGGAACGATGAAGCTCACCGAAGAGATCGACGCGATGCGAACGATCGGCGTGTCGCCGATGGAGGCGCTGGTCGTGCCGCGCACGCTCGCGGTGGTGCTGATGATGCCGCTGCTCGGCTTCTACGCCTCGCTGATCGCGATCATCGGCGGCGGGCTGCTCTGCTGGGTGAGCCTCGGCATCCCGCCGGTCACCTTCATCCAGCGCATCCGCGAAGTCGTGCCGCTCACCGATCTCTGGGTCGGGCTGGTCAAGGCACCGGTGTTCGGGGCGATCATCGCCATGGCCGGCTGTTATCAGGGCATGCAGGTCGAGGCGGATGCCGAGCAGGTGGGCAACCGCACCACCATCGCGGTGGTGCAGGCGATCTTCCTCGTGATCGTGCTCGACGCCTTTTTCGCGGTCTTCTTCAGCGAAGTGGGCTGGATATGATGGTGCGGCGTGAGCGCGAGGACATCGTCATTTCGGTCCGCGGCCTCAAGAACGGCTTCGGCGAGCAGATCGTTCACGAGGATCTCGATCTCGACGTTCGACGCGGCGAGATCCTGGGCGTGGTCGGCGGCTCGGGCACGGGCAAGTCGGTGCTGATGCGCTCGATCATCGGCCTCCAGCCGCCGCTCGCGGGCAGCATCGAAGTGTTCGGCGAGAACACGATCGGGCGCGAGGAGACCGAGGCGGTCAACATCCGCAAGCGCTGGGGCGTGCTGTTCCAGGGCGGCGCGCTCTTCTCGACGCTGACG
>DATLJJ010000337.1:0-12092 GCA_035538975.1 Sphingomonas sp.
GGCGAACAGCCCCGAGAGGAAGTCGTTCACGCGGATGGCCATGTCGGCCATGTCGTGCAGCTCCTCCTGGCTCGCCCAGCCGAAGCACAGGATGTGCTCGTCGGTGACCATCGGATCGCCGAGCGCGTCGTCCTTGTAGTAATATTCGATGATCGTGCGCGGCAGCGGCGTGCCTTCCTCGATCCCCAGCTTCTTGGAGAGCGAACCCGCGACGACGTTGCGCACCACGACTTCGATCGGCACGATCTCGACCTGCCGGATCAGCTGCTCGCGCATGTTGAGCCGGCGGATGAAGTGCGTCGGGATGCCGATGCCGCCGAGCAGCGTGAAGACATGCTCGCTGATGCGGTTGTTGAGCACGCCCTTGCCGCTGATCGTGCCCTTCTTCTGGGCGTTGAAGGCGGTCGCGTCGTCCTTGAAATACTGGATCAGCGTGCCGGGCTCCGGACCCTCGTAGAGGATCTTTGCCTTGCCTTCGTAGATTTGCCGGCGGCGTGCCATGTCGGCTGGTGTCCCTGAAAAGCGTCGCCCCGGCGGCGCGGGGGCCGCGCATGTGCCGGGGCTCTGGAAAGGACTGGGCCTATACCGGATGGGGGACGGGCGCGCAATCACGCTTCGGCCGCGGCAGCCGGTCTCTGCTTGTACCAGCGCCGAAAGAGCAGCGCGGCGACCAGGCCAATCAGCGCCCAAGGCGCCAGGAAAATGAGCAGGATCAGCAGGTTGCGGCCAAATGCGAGCACCGTGCCCACCGAGGCGACAAGCGCGTCCCCAAGGCGGCCCGCCTGCGGCCGGGGTGAAGGTTCGACGGCGACCGCGGGCACGTAATTGATCCTGAACTGCGACAGCGCGACGCGCGTACGCAGTTGCCGGAGCCAGCCTTTAGCCTGATCGAGCTCTTCCTGGGCGGCCGCGACACTGCGTTCCGCCTCGACCAGTTCGGAAACGCGTCCTTGCCGGTTGCGCAGCATGTCGGTCAGCCGGGCCACGAGAATTTCGCGCTGGCGGATTCGCGCTTCGGTGTCGACCACGTCTTTCGAGACATCTTCCGCAGTGATGTGGGTCTCGGCGGGGCGTCCGCCCGCGTCGGCTATCGTGCGGGTAAGGTCCGCGCGGAAGCTTTGGGCAATAGCGCTCGCGACGCGAAGCTCGAGACTGGCGTCCTTATAGCCTTCGTCCGAGCTGCCGTTGCGCATCGACACCAGCTGGCATCGCGTGGGGCCGAGGCGCTGGCACAATGCCAGATGGGCCTGCTGGGCGGTCGCGATCTTCGGCCCGGGCAGGCGGAAGCCGAGCACATAGGCATAGGCGAGTTGGGGCACGCTGACGGCGATCGGCTCAGTCGAAGCCGCGTTCTCCCCGGTCCCCTGCACCTGGGGCGCCGGGGATTCGGCCGGTACGTCGAGCGCCATCGTGGCCGATGACGCCGAAGCGAGCCCGTCTGGCATTGCCGGTGGCCGGGGCGCTTCCTCCATTGCCATGGCCTCGAGATTTGCATGCGCGGTGTCGAGTTTGCGGTCAGGCTGCGAGGACTGGATCAGCAAGAGGCAGGTGACGAGGACAACAAGCGCTGCGCCGGTTCCCGATGCAATCACGATGAGCCGCCTTGGCATTACTTCCTCCTCTCCTGTTGGAAATGATACAACATCACATCATTTTCCACTATGCAATCGGGGAGTGGGGATTCCGAAGGCAGGAATGGGACAAGCGGGCTTCGCTTGAGGCAGAAGGCGGGCCTGCGATCCTTTCGGCGCGCAAAACCCGCCCCCTTGGGTCAGGCCTGCCCGGCCGGCTCCCGCCGCTTGCGCAGCGCCCGCAGTGCGACCACCGGGAGTACCAGAAGGAGGAGCCAGGGGAGCAGGTAGATGACCAGCGAGAGCAGGACGTTGAGCCCCATCAGGAACACCGCGCCCGAACCCTGCACCGCTTCGACCAGTCGAACGCCCAGCCCTTCGGCCGTGGCGCTGGGGGCGATCGCACCATAGCGAATGTCGAAGTCGGACATCGCTACGCGGCCCTTCAGCTCGCCCAGCCAGCTGCGTGCCCGATCGAGTTCTTCCTGCGCCTCGGTGACGCTGCGCTCGGCAGCGATCAGGTCCGCGGGTTTGCCTGCCCGCGTCCGCAGCGCTTCGGTGAGGCGCGCGACCAGCAATTCGCGCTGGCGGATCCGTGCCTCGGTGTCGACGATTTGCTTCGACACCTCGTCGGTGGAGATCTTCGCATTCTCGGTGCGGCCGCCGGCTTCTGCCACGCCGTGATCGAGCAGGATCTGGAAGCGCCGCGCTTCGGCGGTCGCGACGCGCATCTTTAGCAGTGCCTCGCCGCTGCGATCGGCGCCGACGCCGCGCTCCAGCGCCAGAAGCTGGCAACGCGCCGGCCCCATTTCTTCGCACAGCTCGCGATGGCGGTCCTGCACCGCGGCGATGCCGTCGCTCGGGAGCAGGTAGGAGAGGCTGTAGGAATAGGCGAGTTGCGGACGGCTGAGCGGGAGGCTCCGGGGCGTCTCGCCTTCCGGTTTGCCGGCGACATCCTCCGGTTTGCCGGCCGCATCCGGCGCGACCGCTTCCATCGTCTCCGCCGGCGCCGAGGCGTCGCGGTGGGTCGCGTCCTCCGCGCTCGAGCATCCGGCCAGCAGGGTAAGGGTCGCAAGAGCAGTACGCACGCGCATGGCATCATCTCCCTCTTGTGGAGATGTAATCCCATCACGCGTCTGGGAAATCGTCAAGCCTCAATTTCGCCATAATTTGGACAAAAATAAGGCAAGCAAATTCCTGCGCATTATCAAGCTGCTACTGGGACCACTTCCCGCCGAACGCGCTTGCGAGGCGTAGAGTCTCCCCTCCGGACGTCGCATTCGCCTGGCGCGGGACGGCTCGCCGCGGGTCCCGCGCGGCGAGCGTCATTCAGCGGAACGTCGCTGCGCGTCCGATGGTGGAGTCCTCGGACGGGTGTGGGTGTGGAAGCGTGTCGCGGGTGCGATCGGCTTCGCGTTGCCACGGCGCGTCATATTCGATTGCATTCAATCGCTTGAATGCATGGATCAGCTTATGGAAGAGGGCGCCGACACCGTCGCTCATCGCTCCGTGGCTGTCGCTCCAGGCCTTGCTTTCGAAATCGTTCGACATGGTGGTCCTCCTTCGTGAGAGAGACCATGTCCATTTGCCCCCGAAACGCGTCGAAGGCCAACAAATCGGTGGAATCGATCGATAGAATGGCCTTATGATTCGGCCATGCGCCGCATTCCTCCGCTCTCCGCCGTCCGCGTGTTCGAGGCTGCCGCCCGGCACGGCAATTTCACACGCGCCGCGGAGGAACTGGGGATGACCCAGGCGGCGGTGAGCTATCAAATAAAGCTGCTCGAGGAGCGGCTCGGTACGCCGCTCTTCCGGCGCGAGGGGCGCCGGATGGTGCTCACCGATGCGGGCACGCGCGCCGCGCCCCAGGTCACGCGTGCGTTCGATGCGATCGACGCCGCCTTCGCGCAGGTGCGCGCCGAGGACGAGAAGCTGCTCACCGTCTCGACCTCGAACACCTTCGCCAATGCCTGGCTCGCGTGGCGGCTCGGCAGCTTCCAGATGGGGCATCCCGAGATGGCGGTTCGGCTCGACGCCACCGACAAGCTGGCCGATCTTTCGGCTGGCGAGGTCGACTGTGCGATCCGCGCGGGGCGCGGCGGCTGGGACGGTACTGTCGTCGACAAGCTGATCGAGATCGACTTCACGCCGATGGTGAGCCCGGCGTTCCTCGCGCGTCACGGGCCATTGGCACCCGTCGATTTGCTCCGGCTGCCCCTGATCAGCCCGCACGATCCCTGGTGGACTCACTGGCTGCGCGAGGCCGGCGTCGACGTGCCCGACGGTCCGCCGCGCCCCGGCGTTCGCCTCGACAGCCAGGCGCATGAGGGGCATGCCGCCATCGCGGGGCAGGGGGTGGCTATGCTCACGCCCTTCTTCTGGCGCAGCGACCTCGCCGAGGGGCGGCTGGTGCGTCCCTTCGAGCAGATCTCGACGCGTGGCTATGCCTATTGGTTCGTGGTCCCGGAGACGCGTCGCAACCTTCCCAAGATCAAGCGCTTCCGCGAATGGCTGCTCGAGGAACTCGGCCGCGAGCGGCCCGTGGGGGTGTGAGCGATGCAGGTGTGGAACGGGCATCCTTTGCCGAGCCGGGGCCCCGCGTCGACGGGTTTCGATGGCCAGTCGCGTCGATCGGGGTTAGGTGTGCCTTATCACCGATCAGGAATTCCGGGCGTCGGTGGCTGAGAGACCCTGTGCGCTCCCGCCTGTACGGGAGTCACGCATGCGCCATTTGCCCAGATCCGCGATCGAGCTCTTCGTCGATCGGCTCCAGGAACGATCGTCGCTCGATCGCGAAGAACTCGACGCGCTGTTCAGCCTGCGCGGGCGGAGTTCGCTGGCGCAGGCGCAGGTCGATATCGTCTCGCCTGGCGAGACGACCGATCATGCCTGCCTGATCGTCGACGGCCTCGCCGGCCGGTTCGGGACTGCCGTCGACGGCAAACGGCAGATCACTGCCCTGCACATCGCAGGCGACATGTGCGATCTGCATTCGGTAGTGGTTCCGAAGGTGGGATGGGCGCTGCAGGCGTTGTCGCCGACGGCGATCCTGCGGATACCGCACAGCGCCCTGCGGGACGTCGCCCGTGCCTACCCCAGGATCGCGGAGGCCTTTTGGCGGGATTGCTCGGTAGATGCCTCGGTCCTGTCGCAGTGGGTAGTGAACGTGGGGCGGCGCGACGCACGTTCGCGGCTCGCGCACCTGCTTTGCGAGATGGCGCTGCGCATGGAGAATGCCGGACTTGGTACGCGATTCTCCTTTCCGCTGCAGGCCACGCAGAACCAGCTGGGCGATGCGCTGGGGCTCACGTCCGTCCATGTGAATCGGTCCTTCCGCGTGCTTCGGGAAAAGGGGCTCGCGGAGATGCGCCAGTATCGAGTCGATATCATGGACTGGGATGGACTGGTCGCGCTCGGCGATTTCGACGCGGAATATTTGGAGCAGCCCTTGCCGGGAAGCCAACGCCGCGAGGCTGATCCTCGAACGGATAACCTAGTATAATGCTGCAATCCCAAGGATATGGTTGGAGGATCGCTCGGCCGTCATCAACAGGGACTCGGCACGTGCAAAACGATCAGGACGACAGGGCCTATTTCGCGCAGCGCGCCCGCGAGGAGCGTGAGCGCGCCAATGTCTGCGAAGACAACGCGGTCGCGTTGGTGCACATCAAGATGGCTGACGCCTACGACCGCCGCGCCGAACAGGCAACGGAGGCCGGGGACTAGCGCCGGACCAGCCTCCACCGGGCTCGCCGGCGGCGTTGCGCGCTTCCAGCGGCTGCGCCGAGGCGGACGGCTTGTGGTTTCCTCGATGTGGCGCACGGCGCTCGCGGCTGCTATCCGGGGCGTCCGATGACTCTCGATACCGAAACGCTCGATCCCGCCGGCGAGCCCTCCGGCGCCTCCGACGTCCCCTTCGATAGCGCGCTCTCCGAACGCTATCTCGTCTATGCGCTGTCGACGATTACGGCGCGCTCGCTGCCCGATGTCCGCGACGGGCTGAAGCCGGTGCACCGCCGGCTGCTCTGGGCGATGCGGCTGCTGCGGCTGGACCCCGCCTCGGGCTACAAGAAGTGCGCGCGCGTCGTCGGCGACGTGATCGGCAAATACCATCCGCACGGCGACCAGTCGGTCTATGACGCGATGGTCCGCCTGGCGCAGACCTTCGCGCTCAGGTATCCGCTGGTCGACGGGCAGGGCAATTTCGGCAACATCGACGGCGATAACGCCGCGGCCTATCGCTACACCGAGGCACGGCTGACGCAGGTCGCGATCGACCTGATGGCGGGCCTCGACGAGAATGCAGTCGATTTCCGCGCCACCTACAATGGCGAGGAAGAGGAGCCTGAGCTCTTCCCGGGCCTGTTCCCCAATCTGCTCGCCAACGGCGCCGCGGGCATCGCGGTGGGCATGGCGACCTCGATCCCGCCGCACAACGCCGCCGAGCTGATGAACGCCGCGGTGGCGCTGATCGACAACCCGCAGGCGAACGTCCTCGACTATGTCAGCGGCCCCGATTTCCCCACCGGCGGCGTGGTCGTCGACAGCCCCGCCGCGATCGCCGAGGCCTATGCCACCGGCCGCGGAAGTTTCCGCGTACGCGCGAAGATCGAGAAGGTGGTCGAGAAGGGTGGCGGCTGGCACCTGGTCGTCTCCGAGATCCCGTACGGCGTCCAGAAGGGCAAGCTGATCGAGGGGATCGCCGAGCTCATCAACGAGAAGAAGCTGCCGATCCTCGGCGACGTGCGCGACGAATCGGCCGAGGACATCCGCATCATCGTCGAGCCGCGCAGCCGGACGGTGGATGCCGATACGCTGATGGAGAGCCTCTACCGCCTCTCCGACCTCGAAGTCCGCGTGCCGCTCAACCTCAACGTGCTCGACAAGAACCGCACGCCGCGCGTGATGAGCCTCGCCGAGGCGCTCGCCGCCTGGGTCGAGCACCAGTTCGTGGTGCTGCGCCGCCGCTCGCAGCATCGCCTCGACAAGATCGCCGACCGGCTAGAACTGCTCGGCGGCTACATCATCGCCTTCCTCAACCTCGACCGGGTGATCGAGATCATCCGCACCGAGGACGAGCCCAAGCCGGTGATGATGGCCGAGTTCCAGCTCACCGATCGCCAGGCCGAGGCGATCCTCAACATGCGGTTGCGTTCGCTGCGGCGGCTGGAGGAAATGGAGCTCAAGCGCGAGCAGGAGGGGCTGCTCAAGGAGCAGGCCGAGCTCGAGACCTTGCTTTCGTCGGACGCGCGCCAGCGCACGCGGATGAAGCGCGACCTCGCCAGGATGATCGAACGCTACGGCCTCGATACGCCGCTGGGCGCGCGCCGCACGGCGATCAGCGAGGCGGGGCCGACGCGCGAGATCCCGCTCGAGGCGATGATCGAGCGCGAGCCCATCACCGTGATCCTCTCGCAGCGCGGCTGGATCCGCGCGATGAAGGGGCACGTCGAGCTGGCCTCGGCCGACACCGCCAAGTTCAAGGAAGGCGACGGCCCGCTCTTCGCCTTTCATGCGCAGACCACCGACAAGCTGCTGCTCGCCGCCGACAATGGTCGTTTCTACACGCTGGGTGGCGACAAGCTGCCCGGCGGGCGCGGCTTCGGTGAGCCGGTGCGGCTGATGGTCGACCTCGAGGGCGAGCGCCAGATCGTCGCGCTGCTGCCGGCCAGCGCCTCGGAGAAGCTGCTCGTGGCGGCGAGCGACGGGCGCGGCTTCGTGGTCAAGTCGGAGGACGTGATTGCCGAGACGCGCAAGGGCAAGCAGGTGGTGACGCCGCGCCCCGGTGCGCAGCTGAAGCTGGTCCGCCCGATCGGCGCCGAGGACGACATGGTCGCGGCGATCGGCGACAATCGCAAGATGCTGGTCTTCCCCTTGTCCGAAGTGGCCGAGCTGGCGCGCGGGCAGGGAGTGCAGCTCCAGCGCTATCGCGACGGCGGGCTTTCGGACGCCAAGAGCTTCCGCATGGCCGATGGGCTCAGCTGGGCAATGGGCGGCGATACCGGCAGGACGCGTACCGAGGCGGACCTCACGCCCTGGCGCGCCGCGCGCGGCGCCGCGGGTCGCATGCCGCCCACCGGTTTCCCGCGCGACAACCGCTTCTGATCGCGGGCTAATTGTCAGAGCATTTCAGCGGGTTTTTAACGAATGGCCGTTAGCCCCTGCGGGCGATGGTGTTCCGGAAGTACACTTCCATCCGGCTCGCCTCTGCGGATACGGATCCGCAGAGGGAGGAGAGCTGCGCCTTCGGCCCGGGCGAATCGGCGGTGATGCTCGATCTGCTCCCGGTCCCCGCCGCGGTGGTCGAGCTCGAGGGGAGCAAGGTCCATTTCGAGGCCGTGAACAAGGCTTTCCGCCAGGCCGGGCTCGGCGCGATCGCGGCTGAATCGCCGCTGGTCCGGCTGCTTGGCAACCAGCTCCGCAACTTCCTCGACAGCGACGAGACCCGTCACGACATCGCATGGCAGTTCGGCGACGAAGTCGATTGCCGATACTTCCGCGTCACCTTCGCCCGCCGCGCCGCGCACCGCGGTACGCGCAAATGCCTCGTCACGCTCGTCGATCAGACTTCCGAGCTGCGCACCGAATACAGCCTGCGCCGCGAGATGGCGACCGACAGCCTCACTGGCCTGCCCAACCGCTCGGGCTTCGGTGATGCGATCGAGGCGGCGATCGGGCCTGGCGACTGCGAGGGCTTCGCGGTGCTGGTGATCAATCTCGACCGGTTCAGCCGGGTCAACGCGTGCATGGGCGGCCTTGCCGGCGACGAACTGCTGATCTCGGTCGCGCGCCGCCTCAAGGGCGCGCTTCGGGCACGCGACGTGCTCGGACGGCTCGCCGGTGACGAGTTCGGCGTGCTGCTCCACCTCGACGACGGCGCAGAGGATGCGCTCCAGGTCGGCCGGCGCATCCACGCCGCGCTCGCCACGCCCTTCCGTCTCTCGGACTTCGAGATCCGCGTCGACTGCGCCATCGGCATCGCGATGGGCGCGGACAACGAAGGCGACCCCGAGGATCTCATCCGCAACGCCCAGTTCGCGGTCAAGCGTGCCAAGATGAGCGGCCGGACCGAAGTCTATCAGACCCGTGCCTTCGACATTGCCCGCGAGCAGTTCGGCATCGAAACCGAGCTGCGTCGCGCGATCGAGAACGGTCAGATGACCTTGGCCTATCAGCCGATCCACGATCTCGCCACGGGCCGTATCAAGGCGTTCGAGGCGCTGGCGCGCTGGACCAACGAGGAGGGCGTGAAGCTTTCGCCCGACGAGTTCATCCCGGTCGCCGAGGAATCCGGTCTCATCGTGCCGCTCGGCCGCTGGGCGATGGACGAGGCGATGAAGGCGCTCGCGGCCTGGGACGCCGCGGCCGGGGGGGACTGCGGAGTCAAGGTGGCGGTGAACCTCTCGGCGATCCAGCTCCAGCGCGATCGCATTCCCGAGATGGTCGGCGAAGTACTCGCGCGGCACGATGTCGGCGGGTCGCGGCTGACGCTCGAGCTCACCGAGAGCGCGATCGTCAGCGATCCCGACCGCATCAGCAACACGATGCTCGCGCTCAAGGAGCTGGGCGCCACGCTGGCGATGGACGATTTCGGCACCGGCTACTCGAACCTCGCCTATCTCCAGAAGCTGCCGATCGACCTGCTCAAGATCGATCGCAGCTTCGTCTCGGGCATGCTCGCCGACCGCGACAAGGTGGCGATCGTCCGCGCGATCCTGAGCCTCGCCCAGGCGCTGGGCATGCGCACCACCGCCGAGGGAATCGAGACCAACGAGCTCGCCCAGACGCTCGCGGCGCTGGGATGCACCAACGGCCAGGGCTTCCTCTACGCCCAGCCGCTCAGGGCCGACGACGCCTGGCGCTATCTGGTCGAGCGCAACGCCTGAGCGACGACTTCGTCGGCGATCGCCGCGGCCCGCGCCACGTCAGGAAAACCCTCTGCCAGCCAGCGGTCCTCGACCTGCCGAAGCGCGCGCGCGACCTCCGGTCCCTTGCTCAACCCGCGCGCGACGAGCGCTCCGCCCGAAAACGGCAGTGCCGGCGGCTGCCAGCCCGTCAACTCGGCGACCGCGGCTTCTGCTGGTCCTTCCCCCAGCAGGTAGCGGTCGATCGCCTGCTCGACGCCGATCCGGTAGCCGAGCCCGCGCGGGCCTTCGCTGCCCACCGGCTGTGTCGCGCTTTCGAGCCGCTTGCGCTGTGCGTTGGAGAGCTTGAGCCGCGCGCCGACGCTCTCCGCCACGCCAGCCTCGCGTGGCAGCAACGCGGCGAGTCGGCGGATCGCGTGCGGCGGCGTTCCGGTCGCGGCCTCACGCCCGGCGAGCTGCTCCAGCCGCGCCACACCCTCCGCGGTTATCTCGGGCAGCACCGGCGCGAAGATGCCGCGCTCGACCATCAGCGCCACTACATGCACGGCGTCGCGCGCGACCAGCAGCTTGAGCAGCTCGTCGGCGATCCGCTCGCGCGACAATGCCATCAGGTCCTTCGCCCGCGCGGTGCAGGCCTCCAGCCCCTCGGGATCGGGCACATCGCCGAAGCGCGCGAGGAAGCGGAAGAAGCGCAGGATGCGCAGATGGTCTTCGGCGATGCGCTGGAGCGGATCGCCGATGAAGCGGACATGGTGCCTTTCCAGGTCGGCGAGGCCGCCGAAATAGTCGAAAATCTCACCCGTCAGCGGATCGGCGTAGAGCGCGTTCATCGTGAAGTCGCGCCGCGCCGCATCCTCGCGCCAGTCGTCGGTGAACGCCACGGTTGCGCGGCGCCCGTCGGTCGAGACGTCGCGGCGCAGCGTGGTGACTTCGACCGGCCCGCTCTCCAGCACCGCAGTCACGGTGCCGTGCTCGATTCCCGTCGGCACGGCGCGGATTTCCGCCCCGCGAAGCAGGTCGAGAACCCGCTCGGGCGCGTGGCGCGTCGCGATGTCGATGTCGGAGACCGACACGCCGAGCAGCGTGTCGCGCACCGCGCCGCCGACGAAACGTGCCATGCCCTCGCGCGCGCCGAGTACTTCGGCCAGCTCGGCCAGCCCCGCGCGGGCGCGCCATTCAACATCGGGCAGCGTCACGCGGTCCATCGCAGCCGCCGCGAGAGGTTGACGATCATGGCCGCGGTCGCGCCCCATATCCGGTGATTGTCCCATAGGATCTCATAATAATGCCGCTCGCGCCCTTGATAGAGCGCGCTCGCCTGGCGGTGGTTGGCGTGATCGAGCAGGAAGGAAAGCGGCGCCTCGAATACTGCTGCCACTTCGGCCTCGGAAGGGACGAGCGGCAGGTCGGGCGGCACCACGCCGACAACAGGGGTCACATCATATCCGGTGACGGTGCGATAGCTGTCGGCGGTGCCGATCACTTCAACCTGTGAAGGTGGAAGCGCGATTTCCTCCTCCGCCTCGCGCAGCGCGGCACCAATCGCGCCGTCGTCGTCCGGATCGATGCGCCCGCCCGGGAAGGCGACCTGACCGGCGTGGCGGCGCAGCGTCTCGGTCCGGCGCGTGAGGATCACGCCGGGATCGGCCCGATTGGTGACTGCGATCAGCACTGCGGCGGGGCTGCCGCGCACTTCCGGATCGAAGTCGAAATGGTCGCCGGGGAGCAGCACCGGCCCCTCGGCATGCGCCGCGTCGAGTGCGACGCGAAGCCGGTCGGCGAGCCTCATGCTGCGGGCTCCAGCGGAAAGAAAGCGCCGTCGCTCCACACCCCCGGCGGCGTGCTGCCATTCGCGAGCGCGATTTGGGCGAGTTCGTAGAAGACGCTCCGCGCCACCAGCGCCTCGAGCCCGCGGCGGACGTGAAGATAGGGGCGGGGGCCGTCCTCGCGCGCCTCGATCCGCAGCGCGTGATCGGGGCCGGCAGTGACCGGGTCGCCGGTGTTGAGCCGGAAGCCGAGCCGCATCGCGGCGCCTTCGCCCTCGGCCTTCATCTCCACCGCGACGAAGGGCGCATCTTCGACTTCGATATCGAGTTTCTCGACCGGGGTGACCAGCACAAAGCGGCCGTCGGGCTCACGGCGCAGGATCGTCGAGAAGAGCCGGACCATCGCGGGGCGGCCGATCGGCGTGCCCTGATGAAACCAGGTGCCGTCGCGCGCGATTCGCATCTCGCTGTCCCCGCAATGCTCGGGGTTCCAGCTCTCGACCGGCGGCAGCCGGTTCTCCTCCGCAAGCCGGGCTATCTCGGCGAGCGACAGACTGGCGAAATCGGGCGGAGGCGGGGAGGGCATCGAATTCCCCTTAGCCAGAGCGGAGGCGGTTTGTCGAAAAGCGGCGCCCGGGCCCGGCAAAGTTGACCAAGTTTCGCGCAATGCGCGCAATCTCGCAATTTTGTTGCGTCGCCGGCGTGCTGCAAGATGCGAGGCACAGGCGTCCGATGCGAATCATGCCGGCACGCAAGCAGGCGAAATCCTATTTTGGAAGCGAAAACCGTCAGGCGGCGCTGCGGATGCGTCGGGGGCCGAGCATCCCGGCGCAGTCGGGCACGGCATTGCCGCGCGCGAGCAGCCGACGCGCCTCGAACGGACCGGGAAG
>DATLJJ010000338.1:0-4475 GCA_035538975.1 Sphingomonas sp.
GCTCGGGCCGCTGTTCGTCGGTTTCCTGCTGTTCGATGCGACCCGCGGGCTGTTCGTCGGCTGGCTGCGGCTGCTCGCGGGCGCCGCCCTTGGCGTAGTGGCGACCAGCATCGCGCTGGGCGTCGAGCTCGCGCTGCTCGAGCCGTGGCTCAGCGACCTGCTCGCGCGCCGTGTCGCGCAACAGCCGATCCCCGGCGCGCCCGCGCAATTGCTCGCCGCGACGATCGTGTTCGCGCTGGTGCTGATCGTGATGATCGGCGGCGCCGCGCGTGCGGCCTGGGCGCTTCGGCTTCCCACGACCGCGCCCGTGCTGCTGCGCGAGCGGTTCGAACGCCGCGACAGCTCTGAGCGCTCCAGCATCGACCGCCGCAATGCCCCGGCCGCCATCGACGGCCGCTCGCGGGCGTCGGTCATCGTCGACGCAGTCACCGCCGCGCAGCGGCGCGAGGCGACCGCCGCCGGTGTCGCCGGCCACAGCGCCGGGGCAGGGAACGCGTCATCAGCTTCAATCACGATCCGTCAGTCCATGAACAACACCGGCGGATCCGTCAGCCCGCAGGGAGCGCCGTCGCGCCGGCGCGCCTCCGTCCGGGGATCGGCCAGCGCGCGCCGCCGGGATTTCAACGCATGAAGAAGATGAGTACCGAGGCGCTCGACGCCTATCTCAAGGGCGCGGAGAGCTGGGCGCAGGACCGGCAGGACGCGCTGCGCGCCTCGCGCCGGGTGGCGTGGATCGTCGCGGCGGTGGCGATCGCGGTGGCGCTGTGCCTCGCCGTCGCGCTGATGCTGCTGATGCCGCTCAAGCGCGTAGAGCCCTATACGCTGCTCGTCGACCGACAGACCGGCTTCGTCCAGCAATTGAAGCCGCTCGACCCGCAGATGGTGTCGAGCGACGCGGCGCTGACCCAGTCCTTCCTCGTGCAATATGTCATCGCGCGCGAAGGCTTCGACATCAATTCGCTCCAGGCCGACTATCGCAAGGTCGCGCTCTGGTCGACGGGGCAGGCGCGCGCGGACTATCTGACGCTGATGCCCGCATCGAACCCGGCGAGCCCGCTGGCCAGCTATCCGCGCTCGACCGTGGTCGCGGTGCGCGTGAAGAGCGTGTCGGCGCTGGGCCCCAGGAGCGCGCTCGTCCGCTTCGAGACGGTGCGTCAGGATGCCGGCCGCCAGCCCGCCGCGCCGCAGCCTTGGGTGACGGTGATCCGCTACGACTATGCCAATGCGCCGATGTCGGTGGAGGATCGCTACGTCAATCCGCTGGGCTTCCAGGTGCGTTCCTATCGCCGCAACGCCGAGGCGCTGCCGGCCGAGCCGGCGCCCGCTCCCGCGCCCACGCCGGTGCCTCAGAACATGCCGGTAAGCGGCGCTACGACGGCGCCTGCGACCGGTGGCGTCGTCATCCCGCCGCGCCGCACCCAGCCAGCGGTCGAGCTATGAGCCCGCGCGGCGCAATGTTTCTGCTGGCGCTGGCGATTCCCGCGGCCTCCTCGGCCCAGGAAATCCCGGCTGATCCGCGTGTGCGCACCATCGACTTTCAGGCCGATCAGGTGGTGCGGATCGAAGGCGCGCCCGGATATCAGGTGATCGTCGAGCTCGCCCCCGACGAGCAGATCGTCAGCGTGGCGCTGGGCGACAGCACCGCATGGCAGGTCACCGCGAACCGCGCAGGCAGCCATCTGGTCGTCAAGGCGCTGCAAGGCGGTGTTTCGACCAACCTGACCGTGATCACCAGCGTGCGAGCCTATCACTTCGATCTCGCCCCCACCTATGCGCCAACCGTCTATTCGCTGCGCTTCCGCTATCCGCCGCCGCCGCCCACCATCGCATCGCTGCCTGTGGGCCTGACCAACCGCTACAAGCTGAGCGGCAAGCGCTCGCTTTGGCCGTCCCGCATGGCTGACGATGGCGAGCGCACCTTCATCGAATGGCCGAAGAACGCCGATCTGCCGGCAGTGTTCGCAGTCGACTCGCAGGGCAAGGAAACATTGGTCAACGGCATGATGCGCGATGACCGGCTGGTGATCGATTCGATCGCGGCAAAATTCGTTTTCCGGCTCGATGACAACGTAGCGCGCGCCAAACGGCAAGTGCAGCAGCAACGCGCGGAGAAACGCTGATGGCGAGCGAACCTTCCGCCCCCGCCGCGCAGGAGAGTGGCTCGGTGCTCCCCGTGGTCGCGCGGCCACGCGCCGGGCTGTCCACGATCGCGATCATCGGCTTCGCGGCGATCGGATTCGTGCTGCTCTTTGCCGTGCTCAATGCGCGGCGACAGGCCGCTATGGCACCGAGCACCGCCAGCCGCATGGCGGATTCGGGGCGACCGTCCGCCGCGGTGCCGCAGCTCGTCATCCCGCCCGAGCCCGCGCCGCCGGTGCCGATGCCCGCACCCACCGTAATCGTCGCACCGGCACCGGCCGCCCCCGACCGCCCGCCCACGCCGCAGCCGGCGCCGCGCACCTATGTTCCACTCGCGCCGCCGCCGCAGTATCAGCCGGCCCCCGCGCCGATTCCCCCGCGCGCCGCGAACGGCGCCTCGCTCGTCATCGACAATTCGGAGGGTGCCCGGCCGCCCGGAGCGACGCCTGTCCCCGTCGGCATCCAGCCGCAGCAGGTGCGCAACGATACCGATCGCGCCCGTGCCGGCATGTTCGCCAACCGGGCGACCACCGTGGTGCAGGGAACGCTGATCCCGGCGGTTCTCGAGACCGGCTTCGATTCGAACCGCGCCGGCTTCGCGCGCGCGATCGTGTCGCGCAACGTGATCGGGTTCGACGGCACCCGCGTCCTCATCCCGCGCGGGAGCAGGCTGATCGGCGAATATCGGTCCGACGCCGGCCCGGGGCAGAACCGTGCGCTGATCAACTGGACCCGCCTCATCCGGCCCGACGGCGCGACGATCAACATCGGCTCGCCCGCAGCCGATCGGGTGGGGCGCACCGGCATCCGCGCCGATGTCGACACCCATTTCTTCGAGCGTTTCTCGGGCGCCATCCTGCAGTCGGTGCTCGATTTTGGCGTCAACCTCGCCTTGCGCAACAGCAATGCCCCGGTGATCGTGCCGCTGCCCAACAACAACGGCTCGGCGATCCAGAGCCGCTTCAACCAGGTGCCGCGCACGCTTTCGGTCAAGCCCGGCACGTCGATCAGCGTCTTCGTCGCGCGCGATCTCGACTTCACCGAAGTCGAAGGCGGCAAGTGAGCGCACGGGACGCCGCGGAGGGCGGAGTCTATCTCCGCAGCTTCCTCGCGCCCTTCGGGCCGGTGCTGGCGCGCACCGACGTGACCGACATCTATGTGAACCGCCCCGAGGAGCTCTGGGCGGAGACCATCGCCGGTACGGTCGAACGGCACGACATTCCCGGGCTCAGCGAAGCGTGGCTGATGCGGCTCGCGACACAGATCGCTGCCTTCGCCAATCAGGGCGTGAGCCGCGAGCATCCGCTGCTCTCCGCCAGCCTGCCCGACGGCGCGCGCGTCCAGGTGATCGCGCCGCCCGCCACGCGCGGCTTTCCCGCGATCGCGATCCGCAAGCACGTCAATCCCGAGCTGACGCTCGCCGATTATGTCGAGCGCGGCGGCTTCGACATGGTCCGCACGCGCGAGGGGTTGGCAGAAGACCCGGCGGACGAGGCGCTGGCCGCGCTGCTCCGCTCGGGCGACGTGGCCGGCACGCTCGCCGCGGCGGTCCGCGCGCGCAAGACGATCCTCGTCTCCGGCGGCACCTCGACGGGCAAGACCACATTCCTCAACGCGCTGATGCGCGAGATCCCGGCGCAGGAGCGGCTGATCCTCATCGAGGACACGCCCGAGCTCCAGCTCCGCCACGAAAACGCCGTGGGGCTGCTCGCCGCACGCAGCGAGCTGGGCGAGGCGCAGGTGACGGCGGACGATCTGGTCGCCGCATCGCTGCGCATGCGCCCCGACCGGATCATCCTCGGCGAGCTGCGCGGACCCGAAGCCTATGCCTTTCTCCGCGCGGTCAACACCGGCCACCCCGGCTCGATGACCACGGTGCACGCCGACAGCCCGGAGCGCGCGATCGAGCAGATCGTGCTGCTGGTGCTTCAAGGTGGCACAAGGCTCAACCGCGAGGACGTGCGCCACTATGTCCGCAGCTGCATCGGCGTGTACGTCCAGCTCGACCGCGTGGCCGGCCGGCGCCGCGTGACCGACGTGGTGCTGGCGCGGTAACGAGGGCCTCATGCGCAGGCCGATTACCGCAATTCTCGTTGTCGGCGGCTACGCGCTCCTTCTGGTCGCGCCTGCGTACCTGCCGAACAGTGTGACGCTTGCCCATTTGCTGCTGATCGGGATCGTGTGGCTGGCAGCCTCGCTGTGGGGAATCCTTCGCGGCCGGTCCGGCGTCGTCGCTGTGATCGCCGCCTGCTTCATCCTCTTCGCTTTTCTGTCGTGGCCCTTCGCGGCGTTGTTCGTGGGGTGCTACGGCTTCAACGATTGTCCGTGAGCGGGGG
>DATLJJ010000339.1:0-3294 GCA_035538975.1 Sphingomonas sp.
ATCGTCGACCGGCTGCTCGCCACGCAACGCGCGCGCATGGCACAGGGCCAGGGGCCGGTCGTCCGGCTCATCGCCGCGCTCCAGTCGATGGCGCGCCGTCCCGCGGTGCTCGGGCTCGTCCAGCCCGGCTCGACCGAGGACATGGTGCATGTCCGCGCCGTGCTCGCCACCACCATGCCGCTTGTCGAGGCGCGCACCGCAGGTATCCGCGCCGAGCTCGGCCGCACGCGCCGACTCCGTGCGAGCGCCGAGTCGGCCGTCGCCACGCTGCGCGAAGGCCGCGCCCGGCTCGAGCAGGAGCGCACCACGCTCGTCCGGCTCGAAGCCGAACATCGCGCTCGCTCGCAGGCGCTCGGCCGCAGCGCGCTGGCCGAATCGGACCGCGCGCTCGCACTCGGCGAGCAGGCGCGCGCGATCGTCGACCAGATGGAGACGCTCGGCGTCGCCGCCGATACCGAAGCCGATCTCGCCGCACTTCCCGGCCCGCTCCCCCGTCCCCCCGCGGCAGGCGAGGCTGCGAGGCACCTTCCGCGCCGCACGCCGCCCTATCGCCTGCCGGTGTCGGGACGCGTGGTCACCGGACTTGGCGAGATATCGTCGACCGGCGTCCGCGCGCGCGGGCTCACGCTCGAATGCGCCCCAAGTGCGCCAGCGGTGGCGCCCGCCGCCGGGCGCGTGCTCTATGCCGGGCCCTTCCGCGCCTATGGCGGCGTGGTGATCCTCGACCATGGCCATGGCTGGACCACGCTCGTCGCCGGTCTCGGCGGAATCTCCGTTCGCGTCGGGGATATGCTCGCACAGGGAAGCCCGATCGGCCGCGCCCGATCCGGCGACGCGCCGCGCGTCACCGTCGAGCTGCGCCGCCGCGGCGTGCCGATGGACGCTGCACAGCTGCTCGATTGACCCTTCCGCGCTATTCCGGCGGTGTAAAAGCGGCTATCCTGCACTAGATCAGGGCGGAACCGCCTTTCGGAAAGTCGTTTGATGCTTCGTTCGTTTCTTCAGGTCACCGCCGCGGTCGGCGCGCTTGCCCTTGTTCCGGTCGCTTCGGGCGCGATGGCGGGAGTCGATACCGAGAGCTACCGCGAGCTCGACACCTTCATGGAAGTCTACAACACCGTGAAGGCCAACTACGTCGAGAAGGTCGACGACAAGACGCTGGTGAAGGGCGCGATCCAGGGCATGCTCGCTGCGCTCGATCCGCACAGCAGCTTCGCCGACGGGCTCGACTTCGACAATCTGAAGATCCAGACCGACGGCAATTACGGCGGGCTGGGCCTCACCGTCACGCAGGAGGACGGTGCGGTGAAGGTGATCGCGCCGACCGAGGACACGCCGGCGGCACGCGCCGGCATCAAGTCGGGCGACTATATCACCCATCTCGACGGCAAGTTCATCGTCGGCGGCGAGCTCGACGACGCGATCGAGCAGATGCGCGGGACACCCGGCACCAAGATCACGCTCACCGTCATCCGTCCCGGCACCGACAAGCCGCTCCAGTTCACGCTGACGCGCGAGATCATCGTCCAGAAGCCGGTGAAGTGGGAGGTCAAGGACGGCGTCGGCATCATCAACATCAACACCTTCACCGCCCAGACCGGCGCCGACACGATCAAGGCGATCCAGGAGATCGAGAAGCAGCTCGGCCGCAAGCCGCTCGGCTACGTCGTCGACCTGCGCGCCAACGGCGGCGGACTGCTCGGTGAGGCGATCGCCGTCTCGGACGTGTTTTTGACCCACGGCGAGATCGTCTCGCAGCGCGGGCGCGAGAAGAACGACATCGAGCGCTATTATGCCGAATCGATGGTGCCGGGCGACGTGACCGGCGGGCTTCCGGTGGTGGTGCTTGTCGATGCCGGCACGGCCTCGGCCTCGGAGATCGTCGCGGGCGCGCTCCAGGATCACCACCGCGGACTGGTGATGGGCGTGCGCAGCTTCGGCAAGGGCTCGGTGCAGACGATCCTGCCGATGGGCACGCGCTCGGCGCTGCGCCTCACCACTGCGCGCTACTACACGCCGTCGGGGCATTCGGTGCAGGAAGGCGGCATCAAGCCCGACCTGCTCGTGCCGCAGATCTCGGATCCCGACTATAAGGACCGGCCGGTGCTGCGCGAGGCCGACCTGCGCCGCCACCTGATCAATTCCGAGAAGGTCGACGATTCGGTGCTCGAGGCCGACGCGCGCACCGATCCGCGCTTCTCCGCGACACCCGAGGAGCTCAAGAAGAAGGGCATCGACGACTTCCAGCTTCACTATGCGTTGCAGACGATCGCCCGTTCGGGCGGTAAGCTGCCGCAGCTCGCCACCAAGGGCCGCTGATCCGAATGGCCAAGGACGGGCTCGTTACCGCGCGCTGGATCGCGCTCCTGCTCCCGCTCGCGCTGATGGGGGGTGCGCTCGGCTCGCAGTATCTCGGCGGGCTGATCCCGTGCGAGATGTGCATGTGGCAGCGCTGGCCGCACTACGCCGCGATCGTCGTGGCGGCGCTCTCGTTCGTCGTGCGCCCGCGCCCGGTGCAGATGCTCTTCATCCTCTTCGCGGGCGTCCTGATCGCGGTCAGTGGCGCGATCGGGGTTTTCCACGCGGGCGTCGAATATCATTGGTGGCCCGGAATCACGGCCTGCACCACCAGCGTGACTGCCAATGCCGATCCGATGGCGATGCTCACCGAGGCACTGCGCAAGCCGCTCGTGCGTTGTGATGCACCGCAATGGACTCTGTTCGGAATCAGCCTCGCGGGCTTCAACGCGATCCTCTCGCTGGCGGGAGCCGCGGCGATCTTCGCGCTCGCGCCCCGGAAAGCCCGCGCATGAGCTGGAAGCCCGGCGATCGTCGCGAAACGCGCGACGCGATGATCCGCGTCGATCAGGCCGGCGAATATGGCGCGACGCGCATCTATGCCGGCCAGCTCGCGGTGATGGGTGATCGCACCCCGGCCGCGCGCACGATCAACGGCATGGCGAATCAGGAGGAGCGCCACCGCGCCTTCTTCGACGCGATGACCACGGCGCGTGGCGTGCGCCCGACGCTGCTCCAGCCCTTCTGGAACGTCGCCGGCTTCGCGCTCGGCGCTGCGACTGCGGCGATCGGCCCCGAGGCCGCGATGGCCTGCACCGCGGCCATAGAGACGGAGATCGATCTCCATTACCAGCAGCAGCTCAGGGAACTGGGCGGCGATGATCCCGAGCTCAGCGACGCGGTCGAGCGGTTTCGCGAGGAGGAAGTCGAGCATCGCGACACCGCCCTCGCCTCGGGCGCGGAGCAGACTTTCGGCTATCCGGTGCTGTTCGGGCT
>DATLJJ010000340.1:0-7856 GCA_035538975.1 Sphingomonas sp.
CGCGGGCTATGAGATGCCCGTCCAGTACGAAGGCATCATGGCCGAACACCTCTGGACGCGCGAGCACGCCGGGCTGTTCGACGTCAGCCACATGGGCCAGCTGCTCTTCTCGGGCGAAGGCGCGGACGCCCAGCTCGAGACGCTGCTCCCGGGCGACATCAAGGGCCTCGGCGAAGGCCGCATGCGCTATTCGCTGCTGCTCGCCGAGAACGGCGGCATCCATGACGACCTGATGATCACGCGGCTGCCCGCTGAAAACGCCTTCGAGGCCGAGGCGCGCGACTTCTATATGGTCGTCAACGGCGCGACCAAATGGGACGACATCGGTGTCTTCCGCGAGGAGCTGCCCGACGAGATCGGCATCAGCCACCTCGATGAGCAGGCGCTGCTCGCGCTGCAGGGGCCCGAGGCCGTAGCGGCGCTCGAGCGCGTCGTCCCGGGCGTGGCCGCGTTGGTGTTCATGACGGCCGGCGCCTTCGAATGGCAGGGCAACCCGCTGTGGGTCAGCCGCTCGGGCTATACCGGCGAGGACGGGTTCGAGATTTCGATCCCCGGCGACGCGGCCGAGGCTTTCGCCGAAGCGCTCTGCGCCCAGCCCGAGGTCAAGCCGATCGGCCTCGGCGCGCGCGATTCGCTACGGCTCGAGGCGGGGCTGCCGCTCTACGGCCATGATCTGGATCTCGAGACCACTCCGGTCGCGGCCGATCTCGGCTTTGCGCTCTCCAAGCGGCGCCGCGAGGAAGGCGGCTTCCCCGGCCATGCGCGGATCATGGCCGAACGCGAGGGCGCCGCTGTCACCAGGCGCGTCGGACTGATCGTCGAGGGCCGCCAGCCGGTGCGCGAGGGCGCTGCGGTGGTGGACGACGACGGCACCGAGGTGGGCAAGGTCACTTCGGGCGGCTTCGCCCCTTCGGTGCAGAAGCCGATCGCAATGGCCTATGTGCCCGTCGCGCTCGCCCAGCCCGGCACGCGCGTCACGCTCGCCCAGCGCGGCAAGATCCATCACGCGGAGGTCGTCCCCATGCCCTTCGTGCCCCACCGTTACGTCAGAAAGGGAGGCTGACCCATGAGCCGTTACTACACCGAAGATCATGAGTGGATCGAAGTCGACGGCGAGACCGCGACGGTCGGCATCACCGATTATGCGCAGGGCCAGCTCGGCGACATCGTGTTCGTCGAAGTGCCGGAGGAAGGCCGCACCGTCTCGAAGGGCGACGACGCCGCAGTGGTCGAGAGCGTCAAGGCTGCCTCGGACGTATATGCCCCGGTGGGCGGCACCGTGATCGAGGGTAACCCCGCGCTCGCCGACAACCCCGCGCTGGTCAACGAAGACCCCGAAGGCGAAGGCTGGTTCTTCAAGCTGACTCTCGCCGACGCCGGCGAGGTGGGCGGCCTGATGGACGAGTCCGCGTACAAGGATTTCGTGAGCAAGCTTTGACCTTTCTAAGCCCCTCCCTTTCAAGGGAGGGGTTGGGGGTGGGTCGCGAGCGTAGCGAGCGTCCCGCACTCACCTCCAGCGACGCCAGGGGCATCGAGCCCCTGCCGCCGCTACCCCACCCCGAACCCCTCCCCTGAAGGGGAGGGGCTGGAGATGCGAATTGCGCTACCTGCCCCTCACCGACACCGATCGCGCGGCGATGCTCGCCACGGTCGGCGCGTCCTCGATCGACGACCTCTTCGTCGACGTTCCCGAATCCGCGCGGCTTTCGGGGCCGGTTCCCGGCCTGCCGAACCACGCGAGCGAGCTCGCGGTCGAGCGTCACATGACCGCGCTCGCGCGCAAGAACCTCGCCGCTGGCGACGCGCCTTTCTTCCTCGGCGCGGGTGCGTATCGCCACCATGTCCCGGCGTCGGTCGATCACCTGATCCAGCGCGGCGAGTTCCTCACCGCCTATACGCCCTACCAGCCCGAGATCGCGCAGGGCACGCTGCAGGTGATGTTCGAATTCCAGAGCCAGGTCGCGCGCCTGCTCGGCTGCGACGTCGCCAACGCCTCGATGTACGACGGCTCGACCGCCTGCTGGGAAGCGATCGTGATGGCCCGCCGCGTGACGCGCCGGGGCAAGGCGATCCTCTCGGGCGGGCTCCATCCGCATTATGTGTCGGTCGCGAACACCATGGCGAAGTTCACCGGTGACCAGCTCGTCACGTCGGTGCCGACGCTCAGCCCCGAGCCCGACACGCTCGGCCTGATCGACCAGATCGACGACGACACCTCATGCGTCGTGGTCCAGTATCCCGACATTCTCGGCCGCATCGAGGACATGAGCGCGCTCGCCGAGGCGTGCCATGCGAAGAAGGCGCTGCTGGTCGCGGTGGTGACCGAGCCGGTTGCGCTGGGTGCGATCAAATCGCCCGGTGAGATGGGCGCGGACATCGTCGTCGGCGAGGGTCAGTCGCTGGGCGTCGGCCTCCAGTTCGGCGGCCCCTATGTCGGCCTCTTCGCCTGCTCGGAGAAGCTGGTGCGCCAGATGCCGGGCCGCCTGTGCGGCGAGACCGTCGATGCCGAGGGCAAGCGCGGTTTCGTGCTCACTCTCTCCACGCGCGAGCAGCACATCCGCCGCGAGAAGGCGACGTCGAACATCTGCACCTCGTCGGTGCTCTGCGCGCTCGCCATGTCGGCGCACATGACGCTGCTGGGCGAGGCGGGCCTGCGCCGCCTGGCCGAGATCAACCATGTCGCCGCCAGCGCCGCAGCCGACCGGCTGGCCGAAGTCGATGGCGTCGAGCTGGTCACCGACCGCTTCGTCAACGAGTTCACGCTGAAGCTCTCGAAGGAGGCCCGCCCGGTCGTCCGCGCGCTTGCGGACAAGGGCATCCTCGCCGGCGTGTCGCTCGGCCGGCTCTATCCGGACGCCGCCGAGCTCGCCAACGGGCTGGTCGTCGCGGTCACCGAAACTACCACCGAGGAGGATGTGGAAACGCTTGCCTCCGCGCTCGAGGAGGCGCTGGCATGAGCAGCATCAACCAGTCGGGCTGGCGCCCCACCACGCCGCAGAAGGGCGAGACCCAGGGCGAGACCTTCACCGGCAACCGCGCGCTGATGCTCGAGGAGCCGCTGATCTTCGAAATCGGCTCGACCGCGACCACCGGCGTCGATTTCGGCGAGGCACCCGCAGGCAAGTCGCGCCTCGGCAATCTCGCCCGCGCCACCCCCATCGGTCTGCCCGGCCTGTCCGAACCCGAGGCGGTGCGCCACTACACGCGCCTCAGCCGCCAGAACTATGCGATCGACCTCGGCCTCTTCCCGCTGGGCTCGTGCACGATGAAGCACAATCCGCGCCTCAACGAGCGCATGGCACGGCTGCCGGGCTTCGCCGACATCCACCCGCTCCAGCCGGTCGACACGGTGCAGGGCGCGTTCGAGGTGATCCACCAGCTCGCGCACTGGCTCGTCACGCTCACCGGCATGCATTCGGTTGCGATGAGCCCCAAGGCCGGCGCGCACGGTGAGCTGTGCGGCGTCCTCGCGATCCGCGCGGCGCTCGACGCCCGGGGGCAGCAGGCGCGCAAGGTGCTGCTGGTCCCCGAGAGCGCGCACGGCACCAACCCCGCAACCGCGGCGTTCGCGGGGTTCACCGTCGAGGACATTCCCGCGACCGAAGAAGGCCGGGTCAACCTCGACGCGCTCAAGGCGCGCCTCGGCCCCGACGTGGCCGGCGTGATGATCACCAATCCCAACACCTGCGGCCTGTTCGAGCCTGACCTCAAAGCGATCTCGGATGCGGTCCACGCGGCGGGCGGCTTCGTCTATTGCGACGGCGCCAACTTCAACGCGATCGTCGGCCGCGTGCGCCCGGGCGATCTCGGCGTCGACGCGATGCACATCAACCTCCACAAGACCTTCTCCACCCCCCACGGCGGCGGCGGCCCGGGCTCGGGCCCGGTGGTCTTCTCGGAAGCGCTCACCCCTTATGCGCCGCTTCCCTTCGTCGAGAAGCAGGGCGAGCACTTCCACCTCGTCGAGGAGGAGACCGCGGGCGAGCATCATGCGTCGAGCTTCGGCCGCATGGTCGCCTTCCACGGCCAGATGGGCATGTTCACGCGCGCGCTCACCTACATCCTCAGCCACGGTGCGGATGGCCTGCGTCAGGTCGCCGAGGATTCGGTGCTCAACGCCAATTACGTGCTGCGCTCGATGGAGGACGTGCTCGATGCGCCCTTCGCGAAGTCGGGCCCGTGCATGCACGAGGCAATCTTCTCGGATAAGGGCCTGCCCGAGGGCTTCTCGACGATCGACATCGCCAAGGGGCTGATCGACGAGGGCTATCACCCGATGACGGTCTATTTCCCGCTGGTGGTCCACGGCGCGATGCTCGTCGAGCCGACCGAGACCGAGAGCAAGGCGACGCTGGATCAGTTCATCGGCGCGTTCCGCTCGGTCGCGGCGCGCGCGAAGAACGGTGAGCCCGCGCTCAAGTCCGCGCCGCACTTCGCTCCGCGCCGCCGTCTCGACGAAACCCAGGCCGCGCGCAAGCCGGTGCTGGCGTACAAGGAACCGGCGCCGGCTGAGGCCGCGGAGTAACTTGCCTTGGCCCCTCCCCTTGAAGGGGAGGGGCTTCGGATGAACCAGATCAAATCCACCGCCGAACGCTGGCCTTGTAGATGCGGTAGCGCTCGCCGAATTTGGCTTCGAGATAGGCTTCCTCGCGCGCGATGACTTCGCGCTGGACCACCAGCACCACGGGCACCACGGCCAGCAGCGCGAACAGGCTGTCCGCCACCAGCGCGATGCCCGCGTGAATCCCCACCATGCCCAGATACATCGGGTTGCGCGTCCAGCGGAACACGCCGTCGGTCGCGAGCGCGGTCGAAGTCTTCCACGGCTTCACATTGGTGCCCATGTTGCGGAACAGGCTGGCGGCCGAGAGCATCGTGCCCGCGCCGAGCACGATGCCCAGCCAGCCGAGCAGGTTCTGGAGCGAGTGGCCGAGCAGAGGCACGCCGGGATCGCCCAGCATCTTGTTGAGCACGATCCCGCCCAGCAATGCGCCCGCGAACAGCACCGGCGGCGGAAATTTCACGCCTGCGCTGTCTTCGTCACGGTCCATGTCGCCTTCCCTCCTGTGCCGTTGATGGACCGGTTCGGCGGCCCTCGCAATGGCTGCCTTGCCACGGCGCGCGCACTCGGCAAACATCGCAGGATGAACGCCTCCGCTCCGCAGCAGGGCTGGATCAGCTATGCTATTCCTGCCGTCGTCATCCTCGTCGTGCTCGCGCTGCGCTGGCGCAGGCTGGGCCGCGCGCGGCCGCTCAAGGTCGAGCGGCTGTGGATCGTGCCAGCAATCTACCTGCTGGTCGCCGCGCTGGGCTTCTGGCGTTTCCCGCCGGTGGGGCTCGGCTGGCTCTGGTGCCTGCTTGCGCTCGCGGCGGGGGCCGGGCTCGGCTGGCAGCGCGGGCGGCTGATGCGGATCAGCGTAGATCCGGTGACGCACCAGGTCTCGCAGAGTGCCTCGCCCGCGACGATGATCTTCATCCTGGCATTGATCCTGATCCGCTCGGGCATGCGCAATGCGGAGGCCTTGGGCGGCCCGGCCTTCCACGTCGACGTGGCGGTGCTCACCGATGTGCTGATCGCCTTCGCGCTTGGCCTGCTCACGGCCACGCGTGTCGAGATGTGGCTCCGCGCCCGCCGGCTGCTTGCCCGGGCGCGAGGAGAGGCGGTGATCTCGGAAGCCTAGCTCACTGGTGCGTCGTTCGCGCTCTGGGTTGGCGTGGCGTGGCGCACGCGTTCGCGCCATACGATGTAGAGCCCGCTCGCGATGATCACCGGAGCGCCGATCCAGGTAAAGGGCGTGGGCCAGGCGCCGAAGATCGCCCAGCCGTAGAGCGTCCCCCAGATCAGGCTCGAATAGTCCATCGGCACCACCGCGGAGACGGGGGCGAAGCGCAGCGATCCGGTGAGCGCAAGCTGCCCTACGCCGCCCACCAGCCCGATTCCGATCAATATCGCCCAGGTGGCGGCGTCGTGCGCCTGGAGCTGGAAAGCGTAGATGGCGCCCAGCGGCGGCAGAGACAGTATGGAGAACCAGAAGACGGTCGTCCCCGCGCTCTCCGTTCGTCCGATCTGGCGCAGCAGGATCGCCACGATCGCGACGAACAGCGCCGCGAGCAGCCCCACCACCGCGCCATAGAGCGGAAAATGGCCGCTGCCCGGCTGCGAGACGATCAGCGTGCCCACGAACCCCGTGATCACTGCGCCCCAGCGATGCCAGCCGGTCTTTTCCTTGAGCAGCACCGCGCCCAGTATCGTCGCGAAGATCGGCACGGTGAATTGAAAGGTGGTCGCTTCCGCCAGCGGCAGCAGCAGCACCGATCCGAAGGTGAAGACCATGCCGGTGAGCCCCACTGCAGTGCGCGAGACGTGCGCACCGAAGCGGCTGGTCTTCACCGATCCGAGTCCCGGCCCCATCGCGATCCACGCGGTCACCAGCGGCACGGCCCAGAGCTGGCGATGGAACATCGTCTCGACCAGTGTCGCCCCGTGCTGCTCGGCGAGCTTGATCAGCGCCGACATGGTCGAGAGACAGGCAATGGCAAACAGCCGCAGCGCGAGGCCGGTCAGGACGCGATCGTTCTGCATGGCCGGGTCGGTAGGCGCTGGTTCCCCGCATGTCCATGTTGCGGCTGCGGGGTTCGGACCTTAGAGGCGGGGCCATGATCAAGCACGCTCTCAACGTCACGCGCGATGCCGATTTCGCGCAATGGTATCAGACCGTCATCTCCGAGGCCGATCTCGCCGAGGAATCGGGCGTCCGCGGCTGCATGGTGATCCGGCCGTGGGGCTATGGCATCTGGGAGCGCATCCAGCGCCTGCTCGACGATCGCATCAAGGCGACGGGCCACGAGAACTGCTATTTCCCGCTCTTCATTCCGCTCTCCTATTTCGAGAAGGAAGCCGAGCATGTGGAGGGGTTCGCCAAGGAGATGGCGGTCGTCACCCACCACCGGCTGGTGAGCGACGGCAAGGGCGGGCTCGTCCCCGATCCCGAAGCGAAGCTGGAAGAGCCTTTGGTCGTCCGTCCCACCTCGGAAACGGTGATCGGTACCGCCTTCGCGCGCTGGGTCCAGTCATGGCGTGACCTGCCCGTGCTGATCAATCAGTGGGCGAACGTCGTCCGGTGGGAGATGCGCACCCGCATGTTCCTGCGCACCAGCGAGTTCCTCTGGCAGGAAGGGCACACCGCCCACGCCAGCGAGGCCGAGGCGCGCGAAGAGACCCGCAAGATGCTCGAAGTCTATCGCAGCTTCGCCGAGGAATGCGTGGCGATGCCCGTGGTCGCCGGCGAGAAGCCCGAGAACGAGCGTTTTCCTGGCGCGGTCGAGACCTGGTCGATCGAGGCGATGATGCAGGACGGCAAGGCGCTCCAGGCGGGCACCAGCCATTTCCTCGGCACCAATTTCGCGCATGCCCAGAACATCCGCTTCCAGAATGCGGAGGGGCAGCTCGAGTTCGCGCAGACGACGAGCTGGGGCATGTCGACGCGCATGATCGGCGGGCTGATCATGACGCACGGCGACGATGACGGCCTTCGCGTGCCGCCGCGCGTCGCGCCCTGGCAGATCGTGATCGTGCCGATGCTGCGCGATCAGCCCGAGGATCAGGCGATCGTCGATTACTGCAAGGAGCTCCAGCAGCAGCTTTCGGTGCTCAGCGTCTTCGGCGAACCGGTCCGCGCGCTGCTCGACCTGCGTCCGGCGAAGGCAGCCAACAAGCGCTGGGCCTGGGTCAAGAAGGGCGCGCCGATCGTCATCGAGGTTGGCGGGCGGGACGTTGCCGGCGCGAACGTCTCGGTCATCCGCCGCGACCGGCTCTACCGCGAGGACGGCAAGCTCGACAGCGCGATCCTGCCGCG
>DATLJJ010000341.1:0-3941 GCA_035538975.1 Sphingomonas sp.
GGCAGCATGCGATCGGCGATCACCAGATCGAAGATGCCTTCGGAAGCGAGGAACAGCCCGTCGCGGCCGTCGCCGCAGGTCTCGACCGCGAAGCCGGCCTCCAGCAGCCCCTTGGCCACATATCCGGCCGAAGCGGCATCGTCTTCGACGAGGAGGATCTTCCGAGTCATGGCGCCCTCGCAGGATTAAGACGCGAAGCGGCCGGCGGAAAGAGGGGGAACGTTCCGCCGGCCGCGCCGGTGCAAGGGCACGCGCACCGGGTCTGGCAGGCTTACTTGCTCTTCGTGGCCGTCTTGCTGGTCTTCTCGACCTTGGCGGGCTTGGCGGTCTTCTCGACCTTGTGATGCTCGGTAGCCGTTGGCGTGGCGGCGCTGGCGAGTGTCGGCGCGGCGATCATCGCAGCGGCGGCGACGGGGAGCAGGATGCGGGTGAGCTTCATCGAAATCCTCCGTGGAAGAAGGAACCGGCGAGGCTGCCGGCCCTGCGCTCTTCCTAACCGGGGCCGATTCACGGCGCGGTGACGCGCGCATGAAGATTTCGTCATCAACGGCTCAGGCGCTGGTCCGCGTGCTCGAGCGCAACGCCGCGGCGAAGGCGATCGCGAAAGCCAGGTGGACGACGAGGAAGACCCTGGCCATCTCGCGCGCTTCGCCGCTCGCGACGCCGAAGGCGTCGTTGGCCGCCACTGCGCCGAACCCCACCAGATTGGCGAGCAGGATCGCCCGGAGCGCTGCCGAGGGTCCGAAATCGCGCGAGAGCCAGTTGAGCACCGCGATCCCGAGGAAAGGCCCGCCGAGCAGGCGCAGCAGCGCGATCAGCGCGGGCGGCGAATCCGCCGGTACCGCGCCGATGCCGAACTGGAGCGGGAAGAACATCAGCGCCAGCCCGACCACCGCCAGATAGAGCGCCGAGATCAGGAACGTCACCCTGAGCATATTCGTCCTCCGATCGCTTCAGTGCTCCGCGGCCACCTTCAGCCGTGGCCATTGGCTGCCGAGCACCGCGTCGACCGGCGCCGCCAGCGCCGCCAGCCCGGGTCCGGCCACGGCATAGGTGGCGACCAGTTCGGTGCCCGCAGCGACGGGCTTCAGCGTGATCGTCAGCACGCCGGTGACGGGCATTTGCTGGAGCGGGCCGAGCCCGCCCCTCATCCGCAGCGTCTCGTTCGCCGCGACATAGACGACACGCATATGCTCGACGCCGCCGCCGGCGATCTTCTCGCACCAGCAGCCGCCTGGCCGAGCGTCGATCGAAAGATTGGCGGCGTCGCCGCTATAGCTGTGCGCCTTGTCCCACCAGCGCCCGGGATGGACGAGCGCGTCCCATACCCGGGCGGGCGGCGCGGCGATGACGATGCTGTGGCGGCTGGTGAAGCCGGCTTCGGACGACGCCGTGACTTCGGCCGCGGCCGGCGAGGCGGCGGCAGCGAGCCCCGCGAGCAATACCAACGACAACGGCAGGCGCATGGCTTACCTCTCCCAGCTGTCGCTCCGCGGAAGCGCACGATCCGCGGAAGTGGACAAAGTGCACATCAAAACACGGTTCTACGCCGCCAAATCGGCTTCGCGCCGTGCCCGCCACGCGCTGGGCCGGGCCCGGCGTGCAGACCACAGCAAAGCAAATCCTATTTTGCAAGGACCGGCGGGAGGACCAGGTACAGCGTAGAGGGATCGGGAATGTCGGCGGTCGCCACGTCGCGGTTGGGCGGGCGCGTCGCCCAGGCGAGCGCGACGCCCGAGCCGGGATCCTCGAGCGTGCTGAGCCGCATCCCCGTGGGTACCGGTTCCCGTTCCGACAGCCGCGCCGCCAGGCTGCCGCCGGGCCGCTCCTCGACGCGCGCGAGCGTGTCCGGATCGAGCAGCAAGTCGATCGGCGCGCCGTCGCGCACCACGCGCAGCCGCAGCCGGTTGCCCTCCGGCTCTACGCCGCCGACGAACAGCCGGCTGTCGAGCGATCCGCCGCCGCCGATCTCCCAACGGAAACCGCGCCAGTCGCTCACCTGGACGATGCGCCAGCTCTTCGCCTCGCGCCGCGCGACGTAGATCTGCGTGTCGCCGCGCGTGTCGAACTTGTGGAAGGTGATCGTCGCCCGCCCCTGCGCATCGAAGCCGATGACCGTGTTGTTGTTGATCATGCCCGCGCGCACCGGGACGGGATCGACGATCTCGGCGGTCGAAAGCCGGATCGGCAGGGTCAGCGGCGTCCCGTCGGAGCGCTCCCAATGCTGCAGGTCGGCGCTGCGGGCATAGGAAAGGTCGTGGTTGGTCGCGGCGTCGGGGGTGTCGCGCCACACCCAGGCCAGATGGAAGCGCTTGTCGGGGCCGAGCACGGGCCCCACCGCATAGGCGTTGCGCTTCCCCTCCCCGTCGATCAGCGGGGTCGAGAGCAGCGCCTGCCAGCGCCCGGCGACGGGGTCGTAGCGATTGAACCGCTCGTTGCCGTTGCCGCTGCCGCCGTCGCGATATTTGAAGATCAGCCGACCCTCGCCGTCGGTGAGGAAGACCGGATAGGTCATGCGCCGCTCGACGGCGGGATCGACCATCACCGGCACGCGCGCGAGCGTCCGCACGTCGCCCGGCGTGGCGGTCCGGAAGTAGGTGAGCGGGTCGTTGTGCATGTTGGCCGCGACATGCAGCTGGCCGACCGCGTCCACCGCCAGCGCGATGGAATTGTGGCTGTCCCACCCCAGCCAGCTCTCGAGCTTGTGGTAACGCCAGCTCGCGCCGTCGGTGCGCAAGCGCGAGGCGATGGTGAGCTGGCGCGCGGCGTCATAATAGCCGACGAAGATCTGCCGCTCGGTGACGGCGAGCGCGAAGCCGACCGGATGCCCCGACCAGATGCGGTCGATCGCAGTCAGCGCGAGCGTTTCGGATGCTTCGGTCCGGATCGGCGTCGCCGGCGCCGTAGCGACGGGTAGCAGGAACAGCGCGAGGCCGGCGAGGCGTGCCGCCGGCCCCAGGAGCTCAGCCCTGACCGTCGAGGATCGCGTCGATCTGCTCGCCCACCACGCCGATGTCCGCCATGCCGTCGACGCGGCGCACGAGCCCGCGCGCCTCGTAGATCGGCAGGATCGGCGCGGTCTTGGCGCGATATTCGGCCATGCGCGTGCGCACCGTCTCGGCATTGTCGTCGGGACGGCGCTTGAACTCGTGGCTGCCGCACACGTCGCAGGTTCCCGCGACCCTGGGCTGCTTGAACGTGTCGTGATAGCCCTCGCCGCACTGGGCGCAGGTATAGCGGCCGGTGATGCGCTCGACGAGCGCGTCCTCGTCGACCACCAGCTCGATCACATAGTCGAGCTTGCGGCCGCGTTCGGCGAGCAGCGTGTCGAGCGACTCGGCCTGTGCGGCGGTGCGCGGATAGCCGTCGAAGATCGCGCCCTTTTCGGTGTCGGCCATGTCGAGCCGTTCGCCGATGATGCCCGACACGATCTCGTCCGAGACGAGCTCGCCGGCGTCCATCACGGCCTTGGCCTTGATGCCGGTCGGCGTGCCCGCCTTCACCGCGGCGCGCAGCATGTCGCCGGTCGAGAGCTGCACCATGCCCCGCTCGTGCTCGAGCCGGCTCGCCTGGGTGCCCTTGCCCGCGCCCGGAGGGCCCAACAGGATGATGTTCACTTCAGACTGTCCCCTGCCTGTCGTTTGCAGCGCGCGATCAGCGCGTGCGGCCCTTGAGCTTCGCCTTCTTGATCAGGTCGCCATACTGGTGCGCCAGCAGGTGCGACTGGATCTGCGTCACCGTGTCCATCGTTACGTTGACGACGATCAGAAGGCTAGTGCCGCCCATCAGGAAGGTGCCACCGAGCGACGCGATCGCGAACTCGGGCACCAGGCAGATGAAGGTGAGGTACGCCGCGCCGATCACGGTGATGCGCGTCAGCACATAGTCGAAATAGGCTTCGGTGTTCTTGCCCGGACGGATGCCCGGGATGAAGCCGCCGT
>DATLJJ010000342.1:0-16811 GCA_035538975.1 Sphingomonas sp.
CGCCGACGCTCTCGGCGCTGGAGATGCTGGTCTATCCCAAGAGCGCGCTGGTGATCGCCAACGAGGTGATCGCGGCGGCCGGCGGGATCGAGGTGCTGCCGGTCGACGGACCGATGGTGCTGTTCGTCTGGGGGCCGACCCGCGTGCTCCCGGTGCGGGTCGCGAGCATCTCGATCACCGAGGAAGCGTTCGACACACTCCTCAATCCGGTCCGCGCACGCGTCGAGCTCAGCCTCGAGGTGCTGAGCTACCACGACCTCAAGATCGGTTCGCCCGGAGGCGCGCTGTTCATGGTGCACCAGGTCACCAAGGAATTGCTGGCGACGAGCAACATCTTCAACAGCGCCGTCAATATCGGCGCGGGCCTCAAGCTGTGAGGAGCGCGGCATGACCTTTCCGCCCAACAGCCGCTATCACGCGATCGAGACAGTGAAGGTCACGCAGGCCGACGGAACCGAGGTCGCCTGCCTGCGCCAGCGGTTGCTGCCGGATCCGTCGCGCTTCACGCTGCTCGCGGAGCAGGTCGTCGTCGAAGGCGATCGGCTCGACAATATCGCCGCCGCCACGCTGGGCGATCCCGAGCTTGCCTGGCGCATTGCCGATGCGAGTCGCGCGATGCGTCCGAACGCCCTGACCGAACGCGCCGGGCGCCGGCTGCGCATCACCCTGCCGGACGCCGTGGGAGGGCCGCCCCTTGCCTAGCTTCGGCCATATGTTTTTGATGCTGGGACCGCCGCCGGTACCCGCGCCGGCGCCGCTGCCGATCGTCGAGGCAGTCCAGTCGCTCGAAATCACCAGCGGCCGCGATCGCAGCGGCTTCCAGCTGACGCTCGCGGTGGGCAAGGGCTCGCCGCTCCAGCTCGCCATGCTCCCCGCCGGCTTCCTCGATCCGATGACGACGCGGCTTGTCGTGACGGTGGTGATCAGCGGGCTTCCCTGGGTGATCATGGACGGGATCGTCACCAGGCAGGACCTGCAGCCGGGCAACAAGCCCGGCCAGTCGACGCTCAGCCTGACCGGCGAGGACCTGAGCGTGCTGATGGACGTGATCGAGCTTCGCGTGCCCTATGCCGGCACGCCCGAAGCGGCGCAGGTCGCCTCGATCCTCGGGCGCTACGGCATGTTCGGCATCACGCCGGTTGTGGTGCCACCGACCGTCTCGGTCATCGACAGCCCCACGAACCGTTTCGACAGCCAGGACGGCACCGACCGCGCCCATATTCGCGCGATCGCCGACGCCGCGGGCTATGTCTTCTATATCGAGCCGGGACCGGTGCCGGGCAGGAGCATCGGCTATTTCGGTCCCGACATCCGCATCCCGGCGCCGCAACCCGCGCTCAATGTCGACATGGATGCCGACACCAATGTCGAACGGCTGAGCTTCAGCTTCGACGGTCTCGCTCCCAAAACGACGACGATGTTCGTCTTCGATCCGGTCACCCGCAAGGTGCCGATCCCGATTCCGGTGCCGAGCATCAGCCCATTGCGCCCCCCGCTCGGCGCGAGGCCGCCAATCCCGGCGCGCGTCAACTTCGCCCGCGACACCGCGCATCTCAGCCTGGGGGGCGCCGCCAAGCGCGCTTTCGACATCATGAAGGAAAGCACGACGCCGGTCACCGGGCGCGGCAGCCTCGATGTCGGAGCCTATGGCCGGCCGCTCAACGCGCGGATGCTGGTCGGCGTACGCGGCGCCGGCGTCACTTATGACGGCCTCTATTTCGTCGAGAGCGTCACGCACAATCTGAAGCCGGGCGAATATAAGCAAAGCTTTGAGCTTTCGCGGAGCGGCCTTGTCTCGCCCACACCGGTGGTAGTGCCATGACCAGTCGCAACGGAACCTATCTCGGCAAATATCGCGCGACGGTGCACCTCAACACCGACCCTGAAAATCGCGGCCGGCTGCAATTGATGATTCCGGACGTCCTCGGTCCCATGCCCTCCACCTGGGCCGAAGCCCACACGCCCCTCGCCGGGCCGACCGGGCCGCCCATGGGAGTCTATATGGTGCCGCCGATCGGCGCGGGTGTCTGGGCAGAATTCGAGCGCGGCGACGTCAACTATCCGATCTGGACCGGCTGCCGCTGGGGCGGGCAGAGCGACGTCCCGCCCTTGGCTCTGGCCGGTCTGCCGGGCGTGCCCAACATCATCGTCCAGACACTGGCCCAGCACAGCCTGATGCTGAGCGATTCACCACCCTCGCCGGCCACCGGCGGCATCATCCTCAAGTCCGCGAGCGGCGCGATGATCGTGGTCAACGACAGCGGCATCTACATCAGCAACGGCAAGGGCGCCTCGGTCAATCTGGTCGGCGCGTCTGTCCTGATCAACCAGACCGCGCTGGTCGTCACATGAGGGAGCGCTGACATGCCGGGAGCTCTCGTCCAGTTCGGCGCGCAGGTGAAATGCACGCACGCCGGCATGGCGACCGCCACCGCGCCCAATCCGCGCGTGACGCTCGGCGGCGCCCCAAGCATCCTCATCACCTCGCCGATGGCCGTGGCAGGCTGCGCGATGCCGCCGCCTCCGAACGGAAACGGCCCGTGCATGACCGGCCAATGGACGTCCGGCACCACGCGCGTGACGTCCAACGGCCAGCCGCTGGTCGTGCAGAGCAGCACCTCGATCTGCGTTCCGACCGGTACGCCGCTACTCATCATCGCGGCGCAAACCAGGGTCGTCGCGATATGAGCGCGCCCGCCCAGTTCGCCTTTCCCTACGGCTTCGACGCGGGCGGTCGCACTGCCGGCCGCGACGCGGAGGATCACATCCGCGACCTTCTCGAGCAGCTGCTCCTCACACGCCCGGGCGAACGTGTGAATCGGCCCGACTTCGGCGCCGGGCTGATGCACGCGGTGTTCGGGACATCCGGTCCCGAAGCGGCGGCCGCACTCGAGCTCGCCAGCCGCGCCGCGCTGCACCGGTATCTCGGCGACGTCATCGAGGTACAGAGCCTCACCGCGCGCGCGGTGGATGCGGCCCTGATCATCGATATCCGCTATGCGATCCGCCGCACGTCGGAGCAGCGTACGACCCGCATCGCGCTGGGAGAGCCGGCATGAACCCGCTCTGCTGCCACCGCGATGCGCAGCGCCGCGACGCCGTGCGCGAGCATCGACTGACCGGCCTCGACTGGCTGGAGGTCGATTGCGCGCAACTCGAGTTGCACGTCGCGTTCATCGGGCCGATTCCTTCCTGGATCGCGACGGAGAATCTGCGCGTCACGGGCGGTCGCCGCGAACGCGACATCCGGATTACCGAGGTTCGCATCGAACGCAGCGATGCGGAGGATCTCGACGATCTGATGATCGTCACCGTCGATCGCCCCGGCGACTATTCGACCTATCGGCTCGAGGTGGTCGCGCTGGACGAACAGGGCCGGCCGACGGGGCGCAGGCCGCGCGGGTTCGATCCGCGCTACACGGGGATCGACTTCAGCTTCAAGGCGAGCTGCGCCAGCGACCAGGACCCGGCGATCCGCCCCGTCTGCCCGCCACCGGCGACGCAGCCGGCGGCGATCAGCTATCTGGCGAAGGATTATCAGAGCTTTCGGCAACTCATGCTGGACCGCATGGCGCTCACCGCGCCGGACTGGACCGAGCGCCACGCGCCGGATGTCGGCATCACCCTGGTCGAGCTTCTGGCCTATGCCGCAGACGATCTCAGCTATTATCAGGACGCGGTCGCGACCGAGGCCTATCTCGGCACCGCGCGCAAACGCGAATCGATACGCCGGCATGCCCGCCTCGTCGACTATCGCCTCGACGAGGGCCGCAGCGCACAGGGATGGGCCCGGCTGACGCTGGACGGTGTCGAGACCCTCGCGCTCGAACCGCACGACCTGATGTTCACCACCGCGCTGCCGGGGGCGGTGCCGGCGGCGGCCAAGGCGGAGGCGGTGCGCATTCCCGACGACGTCCTGACCTTCGAGCCGGAGGCCGGGAGCGGCACGATCACGCTATGGGCATCGCACAACGTGATCGACTTCTACGACTGGGGCGGCAGCGAATGCTGCATTCCTGCCGGCGCCACCCGGGCAACGCTGCGCGATCGCGGCACGCTTCCTGCACCCGACGCGGATCGCGGCTCTGAAGCGCGGCGCACGGACCATCCGCACGAGGAGGATGGCGATCTCGAAGCCGACATTCGCGAAGGCCGCTGGCACCGGCTTCGCCTGGAGGCCGGCGACGTGCTTCTCCTCGTCGAGGTGCTCGGCCCGCGAACGGGGGATCCTGCGGACGCCGATCCCGGTCGACGCCACGCGGTCCGGTTGCTCTCAGCCGACTATGGCTGGGATCCGGTCGGCGCCGTGCTGACGGTCGAGATCAGCTGGTGCCCCGAGGATGCGCTTCCCTTCCCGCTCTGCCTTTCGACACGCACCGCTGCGCCCGAGTGCAAGCCGATCGACGGAGTGAGCGTCGCCTATGGGAACATCGTGCCGGTGGACCATGGCCGCTCCATCGCCGATCCGCTCGAAGCGATCCGCATCACTTCCACGCAGGAGCATTGCGACGAACCCTGCGAGCCCGCCGAGATCCAGATCCTGACCGGGCGCTATCGGCCGCTCCTGCCGCACGGCGCGCCCGCCTTCGTCGCCGCGCCGGTCGATGCCGTCCTGGATGGTTGCGGCGGATGCGGATCGCACGCTGCGTCGCGACGCGGTGCGTCGGACAGCTCGCCCGCACTGCCGGCAATTCGCCTGCGCAGCACGCCCGCGGCCGGCAGCGGGGGGCAGATGCTGGATTGGCTGCCGCGGGTGGATCTGCTCGACAGCGAGCCCGACGACCGCCACTTCGTGGTCGAAACCGATGACGACGGCGGCGCTTCGCTGCGCTTTGGCGACGGCGTCCATGGCCGCGCGCCCGAGGCCGGGCAAAGCTTCACCGCCTGGCAGCGGGTCGGGGGCGGGACGCGCGGAAATATCGGCGCGGACATGCTCCGCCACATCCTGTTCCGAAACGCATTTCCGGACGGAGTGACGCTGACAGTCGGCAATCCGCTGCCGATGCGGGGCGGGCGTGCGCCGGAAAGCACCGTTTCGGCCAAGCTGCGCGCGCCGTTCAGCTACCGCCGCCGCATCGAGCGCGCCGTGACCGCCGAAGATTATGCGGCCATCGTCATGCGCGATTTCTCCGGGGTGATCCAACGCGCCGCCGTCGTGCTCCGATCGACCGGGGTTCGTGTCGAGGTGCAGGTCGCGGTCGACCGGCTCGGCCGTTTCGAGGTCGATCCCGAGCTTCTCTCGTGCATCGAACGCGATCTCGACCGCTATCGCCGCACCGAACACGACATCCGCGTCGTGCCTGCGCGCTACGTCCCGATCGATCTCGCGATAAAGGTGTGCGTGGCGCCGGGCACGGTCGCGGAGCAGGTCGCCCAGAGCGTTCGGGAGCGGCTCGGCTCAAGCCCGGGCGGCTTCTTCGAGGCCGATGCCCTGAGCTTCGGCGACGGTATCGCTCTCAGCCGCCTCCTTGCGGCAGTGCATGCGGTGGAGGGCGTCGCCCATGCGCATGTAACGATCCTCAACCGTCTCTACGAAGCGCCCGACGGTGAGCTCGAAGCCGGCTTGCTGCCGATCGGCCCCGACGAGATCGCCCGGCTCGACCAGGACCCGGACGCTCCGGAAAACGGACGGCTGAACCTCGAAATGAAAGGCGGGCGATGATCGGTTGCCTTTCTTGCGGCTGCGGCCTCTCCACCTGCGGCTGCTGCGCCGGCATCGAGACCGTGACACCCAGGCTGGTCCGCAATCCGCCCGGCCGCGACACGCTTTCGGTGCGCATCGGGCGTCATGGCGATTTCCTCCAATCGATGCTCGCCAGACTTGCCTTGCACCGTTTCGACGACGGGACTGCGCCGTTGCTGCGCCTGCGCACGCGCGAGCGCGACGATCTCACCATCTCGCTGCTCGACGCCCTTGCGGCCACCGACGACGTACTCACCTTCTACAATCAACGGATCGCGAACGAAGGCTATCTGCCCACCGCGACCGAGTTCCGGTCGGTCGAGGCGCTTGCGCGGCTTGTCGGCTATCGCCCGCAGCCGGGTGTCGCCGCCAACGTCTTCCTCGCCTTCGGCATCGATCCGAACACCACCGGACCGGTCCGCATCGACAAGGGCTTCGGTGTGAAGACGGTGCCGGGTCAGGACGAGCAACCGCAGATCTTCGAGACATCCGATACGCTCGAGGCCCGAGCCGCCTGGAACGAACTGCGCCTGCGCAAGACGCTGCCGCAGCGCATCGACCCGCAAAACGACGACACGCTATGGCTGCTCGGCACAGATACCCGCTTGGCGGCCGGCGATGTTCTGCTCATCGAAACCGGCCAGAAAGTGACGCCGACGCCGGTACTGGTGATCGAAGCAACAACGGACGAGGCGGCTGGCCGCACCAGGATACGGTTCCAGCCCTGGTCATCGCGTGTGAACGATCGCAAGCTCGCCGATTTGATCGCTGCAGGTGCGGGATTTGGTGGTGTGCACGCTCCCGCCGTGCTCGCCGCGGCACGCAAGATTCAGGAAATGCCGCGCGACCAGGCCATCGCGCCGCTTCACGCGCTGGCAGAAGACGCGCGCACGCGGGCCGCTTCGCTCGGCGGCCAGCCCGATATCCAGCAGCTGCTGCTGGCGATTGCGGCACGGGCCGGGGAGCTTGCGGACGAATTGTCGCCCCGCGCGCCTCCGGCAAGAGCGGCTTCACCCCCGCCCTCCTTCGATGACCGGCTGAAGCAGCTTTCCAAAGCACCGTCCTCGGCACCGGTAAGCGCGACCAGCATTTCACGCGAAACCGCGGCAAGCTTTGCTTCGACCTCCGCTGCGGCGCTCGGCGTCGTCGCGAAAGCGGCGCCCGCCGCGGGAGAAAAGCTCGGACGCGCGCTGGCTGGCTATCGCCGCGCCGCACCCGCGACCGAGCTGAAGGTCTATGCCATGCGCGTACGCGCCGGCCTTTTCGGCCGGACCTTCCCCAAGAAGATGCGAACGCCGATCGACGGGGAATCGGTCGGCGAACTCGAAGAGGTCGGCGAGTGGCCGATCGTCACCGGCAGAGATGAGACCCGTTTCACGGGCGCCGAGCAACCGGACCTCATCGCCCTCGACTCCGTGCGCGACGGGATTGCGCCGGGCTCATGGGCGATCGTGGACATGCGCGGCCTCCCTCAACCCGAAGACGGCACGGTGCGGGTCGGGCCGACCACCGATATTCTCGTGACGCGTGTCGGCCAGGTATCTTCAAAGAGCGCCCGCGCCGATTACGGTGGCTCGGGCGAAACCAGCCTGCTGCACCTCGTAGAGGCGGAGTGGATTGCCTATGCCGAGTTTCGCGGGAATGGCGGAGACGGCCCTTCGATCTTCCGCAACGTGCGGGAGCTCACCAACCGCGAGTTCCAGCTGATCCGGCGGACCACGGTCTATGCCGCGCCCGAACTGCTCGAGCTCGCCGACCAGCCGATCGAAGAGCCGTTCTGCCTCCATCCGGAGACCGGATACGAAGTCGAGCTCGACGGCTATTACGACGGCCTCGAGGCCGGGCGCTACGTGATCGTCAGCGGAGAACGGACCGATATCCCCGCCACGGACGGGGTATCGGCAAGCGAGGTGGCGATGATCGCCGGTGTCTCACACGACGTGCGCCGCTCGGATGGGCGCGACTCCCCCGGGCTTCCCGGCGAGCGCAACCACACGTTCCTGACCTTCGCCGGAGAGCTGGCCTATTGCTATCGGCGCGACACGGTGGTCATCCACGGCAACGTAGTGAAGGCGACGCACGGCGAGACGCGCCGCGAACCGCTCGGCGGCGGCGATGCCTCGAAGCCGAACCAGCTCCTGGCACTGAAGCAGTTTCCGCTCACCTTTTTGCCCGCGCCGACCCCGCGCGGGGCCGAAGCCGCGCTCGAGCTGCGGGTCGACGACATACGCTGGCACGAGGCGGAGGATCTCGTCGGCGCGCGGCCGACCGACCGGCTCTACGTGCTGCACACCACCGAGGACGGCAAAGCGGAGATCCAGTTCGGTGACGGCACAGAGGGCGCTCGTCCCTCCACCGGCAGGCAGAACATCGACGCCGTCTATCGCACCGGGATCGGCCGCCCGGGCAATGCGCGCGCGGGTCAGATCAACCAGCTGGTCAGCCGGCCGCAGGGACTGCGCGAGGTCGTCAATCCGCTGCCGGCCAGCGGCGGCGCCGATCCGGAGAGCAGTGATCAGGTGCGCCGCAACGCACCGCTCGTCACCATGGTCCTCGACCGACTCGTCTCGGTCGAGGACCATGCCAGCTTTGCCCGCAACTTCGCGGGCATCGCCAAGGCGCGCGCGCGGAAGATCAGCGACGGGGCACGCCGGTTCGTACATCTGACGGTTGCCGGCGAGGATGACGCACCGATCGACCCGGGTTCGGACCTGATGATCGCGCTCAAACGCGCATTGGTGCGCTACGGCGACCCGTTCAGCCCGGTGCAGATCGCGCCGCGCGAACTCAGGCTGCTGATCGTCGCGGCGCGGATCGCGATCGAGCCGGATCGCGTCTGGGAGACGGTCGTCGGCGATGTCAGGCGCAGACTCGTCGACCGCTTCGGCTTCGACCGACGCGAGATCGCCGCCGGGCTCAGCGCCAGCGCGGTGCTCGCCTGGATCCAGGCCACGCCGGGCGTTGCCTATGTCGATCTCGACACCTTTGGCAGCATTCCGACCATGGGCGGCGACGCCGGCGCGCGTGCGCCGCTCGGTCCACAGGGAATCACCAACGCGATCGCGCAGTTGGTGCAGAACGGCGTGAGCGGCTGGGAAAAGGCGCAATCCGCCCGGCTTGTCGAGGGAGGCATCCTCGCCGCCGAGCTGCTGCTGCTCGCACCCGAAGTGCCTGACACACTGATCCTGAACGAGCTGAAGCGAGGATCGTCATGAGCAGCATCACGGCAGATCGCGATCCGCGCCTCGACCGCCTCTACGAGCTGCTTCCGCTGGTCCATCGCCGTCGCGACGCCGAAGCCGGGGCGCCGCTCCGCGCATTGCTGGAGGTGATGGCCGAGCAGCTCCTGCTGATCGAGGACGATATCGACCAGCGCTACGAGGACTGGTTCATCGAAACCTGCGCGGATTGGGCCATCCCCTATATCGGCGCTCTGGTCGGCGTACCCTCAGGCACCGGCGGACTGCCGCCGTCGCGCCGGACAGTCGCCAATGCGGTGCGGTCGCGCCGGCGCAAAGGCGTCGCTGCGGCGCTCGGCGCGCTGGCGCGGGATATCGGCGACTGGCCTGCGCTCGCGATCGAATTCGGGCGCCTCGTCGCCCAGACGCAGTCCTTGCGCATGCGTCGCCCCGAGCGGGGCCTGACGACCGACATCCGCCGCCACGCGACGGACGGCGCCTTCGACATGCGCGGCTATACGGCGGACGTGCGACGCACCGGCGAGCGCGAGGGCGGACGGTACTTGGGCGGCAATGTCGGCCTGTTCCTGTGGCGACTGCGCGCCTATTCGGTCACGCGCGCGCCGGCCGCATGCGTCGAGGATGTCGGCCCGAACTTCTACACCTTCAGCCTACTCGCCAACGACGCGCCGCTGTTCAACCGGCCGCGGCGTCACCAGCCGGCAGTGACCGGGGCGCTCGATGTGCCGTCCCGGATCGACCGTCAGCTGCTCTCCGCCCCGCGCGAGCCGGGCAGCCGCTTTGCGACCGCCTCCGCAGATTATTGGGGCACGGTGGACGACGGCGGCGAGGCCGTCGCGCAGTCGATCGCCTTGTGGGTAAGGGGCTGGCCGACCGCCAGAGACGACGGAAGCACACCGTTTCCGCGGGAACGGGTGATCGTCGCCGACCTCGAGGATTGGAGCTATGCACCGCCTCGCGACCATATCGCAGTCGATCCGGTGCGCGGCCGCATCGCGTTCCCCACACGCAAATTCCCCGGTCGACAGGCCAGCGTCACGGTAAGCTACCATTACGGCTTCACCGGGGAGGTCGGCGGCGGCGAATATCATCGTCCGCTCGCTCAGCACCGGGACGCGGAAGTCCAGCCGGTGCGCGGTACCGAGGAACTGCGCGAGGTGTTGAAGCCGTGGGAACCGGAGTTCGACGAGAATGGCGATCCGGTGGCGCGACCGGACCAGCCGAAACATCATGTCATCGAAATCGCCGATAGCGGCCTCTACGAGCTGCAGATCAACCTGATGCTGGCGCCGGGCAACAGCCTGCAGATTCGGGCGGCACAAAGGGCCCGGCCGGTCATTCGCCTTCAGGACGCGCGCGCCGACGCACCGGACGGCATGGGCATTTCCGGCGGCGAAGGGAGCCGCGTGGTTGTCGACGGCCTGCTCATCGCCGGACGCGGCGTGATGGTTCGGGGCGAGATCGCCTCGGTGACGGTTCGCCATTCCACCCTTGTCCCCGGCTGGTCGCTCGAACCCGATTGCGATCCGCGCCGGCCGGCCGAACCAAGCATCGAGCTGATCGATACCAATGCCTGCCTGGTTGTCCGGCGCAGCATCGTGGGATCGGTCCAGGTGAACAGCGACGAGGTCCGCGAGGAGCCCGCCCGGATCGTGATCGAGGACAGCATCGTCGACGCGACCGGCGTCGAGTGCGACAGCCCGCAATGCGAGGCGATCGGCGCGGCCGGATCGCGCCAGGCCTTCGCGATCGCGTGCCTCGCCCGGTCGACCATCATCGGCCGGGTACTGGTTCACGCCATCGAGCGCGCCGAGGACACGATCTTCCTCGGACGGGTGATCGTCGCGCGGCGCCAGATCGGCTGGCTTCGCTTCTGCCATGTCGCGCAGCATTCGCGCACTCCACGTCGCTTCCGGTGTCAACCGGACCTTGCGATCGCCGAAGCCCGTGCGGAAAATCCGAATGCGGCCGATAGCGTCGCCGGGCCGGCACGTGCGTCGGTTCAGCCGCGGTTCGACAGTCTTCGCTATGGGCGCCCCGAATATTGCCGTCTCGCCGCAAATTGCCCGCGAGAGATTTCCGCCGGCGCCTCCGATGGCGGCGAAATGGGTGTGTTCCATCATATCGACGCGACACGGCGGCTGGATGCGCTGGCCGCCGCGCTCGAGGATCAAGCGCCGATCGGTACGTCGATCGGCATCATCCTGGCCGACTGAACGGGAGGGAGCGAGATGAAGGGCGATTTCTCGAGGTTCGGCTTCGATCCCTGGCGGAGCTTCAGTCGGGTTCTCGTGCAGCAGGGGCGCATGACGCTCGACGCGGATGCGAACGAGCAGCAGGCACTGACGCTGCACGCGCTACGCGCGCTCGCCGCCGACCTGATCGGACAGCATGGCGGGGTCGGAAACGCGTTCCAGCTCACCACCCTCGATCGTGATGGCCGGACGCATTTGATGATCGCGCCCGGCCGATATTACGCTGACGGCTGGATGGCCGAGAACGCAAGCGCGCTCGCCTATATCGAGACGGGAGAGGGCACGGCCGGGATGCCAGGGCAACCCTTTCATCCGTTGGCCTCCGCCCCGTCACCGGGCCCGTATCTCGCCTATCTGGAGCTATGGGAACGCGCGGTGTGCGCCGCCGAGCTCGATCGGCTCGGCCACCCCGCGGCGCCCGAGGCTTTACGCGAGGTCGCGCTTGGAGGCCCCGATACGACGGCACGCGCCCAGCTCGTCTGGCAGGTCCGGCTCTACCCGGCCGCAGACCTGCCGCACGGTGCGGACGGCCAGATCGACCTCAGCGACTTCCAGGCCATCGCCGATCGCATCTGGCTGCCGCAACGTGGACGGCTCAGCGCCGAAGCGGCGACACCGCAGGTAAGGAGCGACAATCCTTGCGACGTCTCGCCACGCTCGCGCTATCGCGGCCTCGAAAACCAGCTCTACCGTATAGAGATCGCCCGCGGCGGCCCGGCAGCGGCGCAGGGCGGCGCGACCTTCGTCTGGTCGCGCGAGAACGGTGCGGTGACCTTCCCGATCGATCATGTCGCGGGCAAACTGGTCAAGCTTGCCGATGTGTGGCGCGACGCCCGTTTCGCGATCGGCGTCAGGGACATCGTCGAAGTCACCAGCGACGCGTCGGGGCTTGGCGAAGAGCCCGAGTTCCGCCGCGTGGAGGACTGGAATCCCGACACGGCGACCGTCACGCTCGACCAGCCGCCCGCAACGCAGAGCGGAGGCCCACGCCGTCCGCTGCTGCTCAGGCGATGGGATCATGGTGGACGGCGCAGCCGCAACGACGGAAGCCCCAGGCTGACCCCGCAGAACACGTTGCTGATCGAGGAAGATACGCCGCTGACGATCGAGGAAGGTATCAAGATCCGCTTCGCTCCGCCGCCCGATGGCGGCCAAGCCTATCGGACGGGCGATTATTGGCTGATTCCCGCGCGCGTCGCGCTGGGCGATATCCTCTGGCCGAGGACAGCGGATGGCCCGACCCTGCTGCCGCCCCACGGCATAGAGCGCCACCTCGCCCCACTGGCGCTGGTCGACATCGGCGCCGACGGCAAGCCTGCCGTGACGCGAGACCTGCGCAACCGGATCGAACCACTCGCGAAACCCGTTCCTTGAGCCGCACCGAACCTGTGAGGATAGCGGGAGCCTGATCATGTACGTGCACGATCACAAGCCGCCACAGAAAACACCGCTCCGCGCCGTCGCGCCGGCACGTGAGATTGCCCGTTCGGCGGACATCGCCTCGCCCGTGCCCGCGCAAGAGGAATCGCGCAACGGCACTGAAGTCTTCTCAAATGACTTCAGTCACGTTCGGGTGCATGACAACTGCCGCCGCACAATCCCCGGGAGACCGATCCCTTTACAGATGGCGAGCCGCCCCGGATCGGGCGACCGAATTACGGGTGACAGCAAGAGCATCGTTGCCAATAGCTCTGCGTCGCCGGCCGGCCCCGCCAGCCCTGCTCCTCTCGATCCGTTGATCCTTCAACCGAAGTTGATGGTTGGCGCTGCAGGCGACGCGCATGAACAGGAAGCCGACCGCCTGTCCGAATTGGCAATCGGTATGCCGGAACCGGCCCGCAGCGCTCCTTGTGGCTGCAATGCAGGCTGCTCTTGCGCACCGCCGAAACAAGCGGGAAGCCTATTTCCGCGTGTACAGGCCAGGCGGGTCGGACTCGGCGCCACTAGTATGGAAGCGCCGCCCCTCGTGCACCAGGTCATCGCCTCACCGGGCCAGCAGCTCGATTCGAAAACGCGATCCCATTTCGAACCGCGCTTTGGTCATGATTTCAGCAAGGTACGCATACATGCCGACGCAGCAGGCGGCGTTTCCGCCAGCCAGATACAAGCAAACGCCTATACCGTGGGGAATGACATCGTGTTCGGCGCAGGACGCTTTGCGCCCCATACGCTGCAGGGGCAGCGGTTGCTTGCGCACGAACTGACACATGTCGTGCAGCAGTCAGGTGTACAGTCCACCGCTGTACAGCCAGTCTTGCAGCGGGATATCGGGTTTGAATTTCAATTGCGCGAAAACACCATCACCACGAACAAAGGCAATAAGTTCCCACGAAAGGCAGGAAAGTTTTTCCATCGCGTACCCGAATCGGACAAGAACGGGCTCGAGCTGCAGGCAGAAGCCGGCAGTTTCATGGAATTCGAGACGCACTTTTTCCGAAAATGGTCCGATCTTCAAGCGCAGATCCAGAGCGCGGTCGACGTGGTCACCGAAATCAAGAAAGACCCCAAGGCATTTCCGTTCAATCAGGAGAAAAGGCTGCGCAGCGAAAAGGTTCTCGACAAGGACGAAAAGCTGGAAGTGGATGTCAAGGACAGCGCCTTCGTTGCCGATCTTCAATCCACCGAGGCGATAGCGCTCACTCAATATGCGTCGCTTCTGAGAGAGCATGAACGGAATCCGACCAAGTATGTCGACCCCGTGCTCAAGGACGCCCAGGACATCCTCAATGCAGCCACTGCTGACAGCAAGAGCGTCAAAGCGAGTGCGAAGCTCGACAATCTTCTCGGCTTCCTGCAGATCATCATGAACTATGTCCGCCGGGGCCATGGCGCAACCTGGGACACAAGCGACCCGGATGTCGTGAAGGCGACCTTCAGGCTCATGATGCGCGTCGATTTCGCATCCGTGTTTCGAAGCGCGCTAAGCGCGGACGAACGGAAGCTGTTCCGGGAGATCGTAAAAAGCGATGCGATCCCGAAGGCGGTCGGGCTCACCGGAAAGGATGCTTTCTTCAAGGCAGGATATTGGGGAGACCTTGGCGAAGGAAAGCGCGGTCTCCTCGTCGGCGGCAAGGTGACGGCCATCGCTCAGGACGGGAACGTCCATGACTGCTCATTGAAGACCAAGACGCCAGGCGTCGATTCCAGTATGTGTGGCACCAAGATGCCCGGCACCGCAATTACCATCGGCTCGTGGCTCAACAGCATTGTATCCAAAGGCAAGGACCAGCTTTCCCCGCCGCCGCACGGCAGCATCAGCATGGGACAGTTCAAGGTCCATGACAAAGGTCCGGAAAAGGGCCTGGCCATTTTCGAAGTACGCGGAACCGAACCGCCCCATAATCGCCAGCAGCCCGCCAGCGGGTGGGTGAGCTATGCTGACGAGATTTTCCGCTTTGCCGCGGTTTGCCGACCACGGCCCGGCACGGGCACGGATCTCATCTATGACGGCCCGAACAAACTCGACCCCAAGAACTGCCCCTGAACCTGGTCGCTATCGCAGATATTGTTCAGAATCGGCGGCAATGCAGACCAATTATGAAAGGCGGATCATGTACGTTCATGACTACAAGCCGCAAAAACAGGAAACGCCAAGACCGGCGGCCCTTGTTCATGGCAAAGCGCGACCTATCGGCGTCGCACCGCGCACAGTGGAACGCGGCGAGCCGCTCGACGGCGCGAGCCTCGCCTGGTCGCAGCACGCCTTCGATCGCGATTTCTCGAACGTGCGGGTGCACCGCAGCGATGCCGCTGCGCAGGCGGCGGCGAAGCACGGCGCCAATGCCTTTGCAGTCGCGAACGACATATATCTGGGCCGCGCGCAGCGCGACCTGTCGGGCGAGGCGGGACGCACGCTGCTCGCGCACGAGCTGGCGCATGTCGTGCAGCAGCGCCGCGGCAGGATCGATGAATCGCGTGTCGAACCCGCGCATTCGCCGGCCGAGCGGGAAGCGCATCATGCCGCTTCGCTGGTCGCATCCGGCCGGCGCGCCCCGCCGCTCCGCCAGGTTCCGGTGGGGATCCCGCGCGATGTCGGCTGGGCCGGACGGGGCCCGATCCCCGATCCCTATGGCATGGGCTATAACGACATCCTGACCAGAGCCGGGCCGGGCGCGATGAGCGCGGTGCGGGACCTCGCGAGCTGCGAGGACAGGCATATGAACCTCGACCGCGCCAAATTCGACGCCCTGACGCCCGATCGCCGCGCGGCGGTGCTGGCGCTGGAAGCCCATGCCAAGGGTACCGCGTGCGAGAACTGGTTCAAGACGCTCACCTTCTCGTCGGGCGGCGGCGATTTCGTCATGACCAAATATGATGCCTACGACGGCGATCCAGGCAACGACACCGCGAAGAACTGCGGCATCGATCTCAAGATCACGTTCACGCCGGCGAAGACATTGCGGTCCGAGAAGATCAGCTTCGTGCAGATCATGAAGGCCGAGCGCGGGGGTAGCCCCCTGCTCTTCGCGAACGAGAAGCCGCGCGCGACCACTGCTGCCCAGGGCGACGAGGGCTGGGCGGTGGACCGTGTCGCGAACCAGAAGAATGCGGACTATCAGATCGACAATAGCGGCGCGGAAGTGCCCGACTGGGGGCAGATCGGCCACCGCCGAAGCGATGCCGACTATCGCGACGCCACCTTGATCGACGAGGTCCGCCTGCCGCGCAGCGCCGGTCAGACCTTCAAGGTGCAGGCGACCTCGTTCACGCTCGACAAGACCAACAGCAAATATCTGGGCGGCGTCGCCTGGGGCTATGATGTCGACGCAAAAGGCAAGGTCACCAAGAAGAATGCCGTCCGCCAATCGATCGGCGCGCCGTCAGGCATTCAGAAATCGGCGCTCGAGCAATGGAACGCGCAGGCCAAGAATGCGGACGTAAGCAAACGCAACGATCCGAACCAGGTCGAAATCACCCTGCCGTGAGCGGTTTTGCAGCATGACGTACCCTCCGAGCCCGGTGCTGGCGGCGTTACTGGATAGCATCGACCCATTCCGGCAGGACACGACGGCGCCCGTCTTCGACGAGGAGCGCCTGCAGGCGCTCGCCGATACGGCCGATGCGGTTCCGATGCTGATCGACGTGGCAGCCGATGATCGTGCGCCGCTCGGGCGACGCTATGCCGCTGCCGAGGCGATCGCGCAGCTCGGTGCGACCGCGAGGCTCACGGCCGATGGCGATGCCGCGCATCGGGTGGCTTTCATGCTCGCCGACGCGATGCAGCGCGACGCGTTCCATAATCGCTGGGGATTGCCGGGGCATTTTATCGGTGACACCGGCAAGCTGCTGCTCGCGCTCGGCGCCGAGGCGCGAGCGGCATTACAACCTCTCCTCGCCAACGAGCAGCCCCTCAACATAATCGGCAGCCAGGCCGCGACGCTGCAGGAGGCGCGCCGGTACCGTATCCGTGATCTTGCCGCATATCTCCTCGCGACGCAGGATGGGGTGACGTGGCAGGACGATCCCGATCCCGCAGTGAGCGATCTCGACAAAGACCGGCCCCGAGATTGACCCCGTGGCCAGCGGTCGCGGATCTCACCATCGTGCGGCACATAAAGCAGGAATTTCGGGATAAGCCCACAGCCTGATGGCACTTCCCTCGGAAGTGGTGACCCCTACGGGACTCGAACCCGTGTTTTCGCCGTGAGAGGGCGACGTCCTAGACCGCTAGAC
>DATLJJ010000343.1:0-10938 GCA_035538975.1 Sphingomonas sp.
ACGAGCCCTTCTCTGCGCTGGACGCGCTGATGAGCCTGAAGATGCAGACCGAACTGCGGCGCATCCTCGACGAAGAGCGTCACACGGTGCTGCTGATCACCCACGACGTCGAGGAAGCGATCTTCCTAGCGGACCGCATCCTGGTGCTGTCGCCGCGTCCGACGACGATCCAGACGACCTTCCACGTGGACCTGCCGCATCCGCGCAAGCTCTCGGATCCCAGGGCGCAGACGCTGCGCGAAGCCATATTGAAGGAGCTCGGGCTCTAGAGCGGCCGTTCGGTCGGTGGCGCCTTCCGGTGCAGGCGGATCCACGGCACGCGATCGGGCAGGAATTGCTCGCGCTGGTGCCGGTTGAAGAAGGGCGGGATGTGGTCGCCCATGATCAAGATGTCCGCAGTCGGGAAGTCGGACCGCGTGATCTCGCGTGCCAGCGCCTGCCCGGTCCGGTCGAACAGCTCGAAGATCCGGCAGGCCATGGGGTTGTCCGCCTCCAGCGCCGCGTCGAAGCGCGCGCAGTCGGCGGTGCCGAGCTGCGCGTCCCTCGCCACCGGCAGATGCGTGTTGACGGTCAGCCAGTATAGGAATTGCGGCGTGCGCGCATGCCGCAGCGTTTCCGAGATCTGCGCCGGCACGTCGCGGTCGCACGCACCGGGGAACACCCCCGGGCACTCCGCCGCGCCGTCCGCGAGCAGCCGGTCGCCGAAGCGCATCTCGGCGAACCCGATATGGGGATACCAGCGCGTACGCTCGAAGAAGCTGCCTTCGAAGCTGTGCCACGCCTGGGTGTGATAGCCGCGCGCTGCCAGCCGCGCGGGCAGGCAGCCCGCATCGGCCTTTTCCAGCACCTCGGGATAGTCGCCCCACCGGCCGCAGAGCTCGCGCATCTCGCCGTTGGTGGTCGAACCGTAATAGAGCGTGTCGCCGCTGGTCACTTCATAGAGCCGCCGGACCTCGGGCCGCGCCCAGATGTCGATCAGCTTGCGGCGCAGCGCGGGGTCGGCCGGCGCGCCCATCGCCTCGGACATCACAACCAGCAGGTGGCGGCGATCACTCGCCGCGCTCTCGAAGCCGCTCTGGCCGACGGCGGACGTGAAAGGCGCCCCAGGCTCGGCGAAGCGCTTGTAGGATCCCCGGTTGCTCGGTGCCACGCCGTACTCGGCGCCCGCCGCGAGCAGCACCAGCGCGAATGCGATCAGCAGGCTGCGCGGATCGGCGAGCGTCGTCGGGCGGCGCAGCGCGTACCAAGCCCCCGCGGTCATCGCGACCAGCGTCAGCGCCGCCACCAGATATTCGGGGGATGCGGTCGGGTGGAGCTCCGACGCGAACCTGATCGCCGCCATCAGCGAAGTCGGGTCCAGGTTGAAGATACCACTGATATAGGTGAGCACCGACACCACCAGCGCCGCCACGAACGCAGCGAACTTCACGGCGAAGGGAGCCCGGTGCACCGCGAGCCCGACCGTTCCGGTGACGAGCACCTGGAACACCCGCGGCGGACCGCCGATTATCCAGAGGAGCCAGAAGCTGACGTTAGGCAGCAGCAGCCAGCACAGAATCCAGTTGGCCAGCGGCCCGGCCGCTTCGAAACGCGATCTTGCCAGCGACGGAAATATGGCGGCACGCATGGGCTCTCCGGCGTGGTTGCAGCGCCTGCCTATTCCGCATCGAATAAAATTCGGTTTACGCGCCGTTTAGCATGACGCTGGCGGAACAGGTCGCCGCTCGCCGGGCACATTCCCCACGCGCGCGGCGTCTGTGTTTTCCGGCCAGAAGGGCGTATATCCCGGCGATCCCGGCCGAGAGGACGAGGAAGTCCCAGGCGCCTGCCGCGGAGGGAAACGGAATGAAGCCTTTCATTCGAACGCTGCTGCTCGTGCCGTTGCTGGTCGCGGGCGGAACCGGTGCCTCCGCGCAGCAGGGCGACGCCTCGTTCGGCACATGGCGAAACGGCAGCAACAGCGTGCACATCCAGGCGCGTCGCTGCGGTAATTCGATGTGCGGCAGGGTGGTCTGGGCCAACGCCAAGGCCATCGCCGACGCGCGTCGGGGCGGCACGCCCAATCTGGTCGGGCTCGACCTGTTCCGCGACTTCCGCAAGGACCGCAACGGCAACTGGCGCGGCCGGGTCTTCGTCCCCGATCTCAACCGCACCTTCTCGGGCAGGGTGGTGGTCGTCGACGCCAACACCCTGCGGGGCACCGGCTGCGCTTTGGGCGGCGTGATCTGCAGGACGCAGACCCTCACGCGGATCCGATAGCGAACGACGCAGTCCGTCGCTTCAGCGAAGCCACCGCCCCAACGGGCTCCGGTCGCGCAGGATCTCGTGCGCGGCGTTATGCCCCGGCGCGCCGGTCACTCCGCCGCCCGGATGCGCCCCCGATCCGCACAAATAGAGCCCGGCGATCGGCGCGCGATAGTCGCCGTGCCCCAGCACCGGCCGCGCCGCCCAGAGCTGGTCGAGCGACATGCGCCCGTGGAAGATGTCCCCGCCGACCAATCCGAACTTGCGCTCGAGGTCGAGCGGCGAGTGGATCTGCCGCGCGATCACCGATGCCCTGAAGTTGGGCGCATGCGCCGTCACCGTCTCGATGATCGCGTCCGCCGCTTCCTCGCGCGCGTCGTCCCAGCTCCGCCCGTCCGGCAGCTCGGGCGCGAACTGCTGGCAGAAGAGGCTCGCGACATGCGCTCCCGGCGGCGCCAGGCTGTCGTCGATGGTCGAGGGGATCGTCATCTCGACGATCGGCGCGCGCGACCAGCCGAAGGCGCGCGCATCGTCGAAGGCGCGGTCCATATAGTCGAGCCCCGGCGCGATCACGATTCCTGCGCCATGATGCTCGGCCTGCGCCTTGCCGGGCAGCACGGTGAAGTCGGGCAGCTCGGAGAGCGCCACGTTCATCCGGAAGCTTCCCGATCCGGCCTTGTACCCGGCGATCCGCCGCCGGAACTCGGGCGAAAGGTCCGCCTCCGCCACCAGCGCGCGATAGAGCAGCAGCGGCCCGACGTTCGCCGCCACCACGGGCGCCGCGATCTCCTCGCCGCTCTCCAGCCGCACGCCCGCGGCCCTGCCGCCGTCGACGAGCACGCGCGCGACCGGCGCCTCCACGCTGATCTCCACGCCCGCGGCTTCGCACGCGCGCGCCATCGCCTGCGTGATCGCGCCCATCCCGCCGATCGCGTGCCCCCACGCGCCCTTCTTCCCGTTCACTTCGCCGAAGACGTGGTGGAGCAGCACATAGGCCGATCCCGGCGTGCTCACGCCCGCATAATTGCCCACCACCGCGTCGAAGGCGAAGGCGCTCTTGATCCGGTCGTCCTCGAACCAGCCGTCGAGGAAGTCGCGCGCGCTCCGCGTGAACAGCGCGAGCAGGTCGCGCTGCGCCTCCAGCGCCAGCCCCGCGACGCGGCGGCCCTGCCCCGCCGCCGCGAGCAGCGCACGCAGCCCGCCGCCCGCGTTGGGCGGAGTCCTGAGCGCCAGGTCGCGCAGCACGTCGGCGATGCGCCCCAGCGCCGCCTCATAGTCCGGCAGCGCCGCCGCATCGCGCGCGCTGAACCGGGCGAACTCGGCCTGCATGCGCGCGGTGCCGCCACCGAGCTTCAGATAGTCGTCCGCGAAAGGCAGGAAATTGGCGATCGGCCGCTCGACCACATGATAGCCGTGATCGTGGAGCCGCATGTCCGCGATCACGCGCGGCTGGAGCAGGCTCACCGTGTAGCTCGCGGTCGAGTTGCGGAAGCCGGGATGGAATTCCTCGGTCACCGCCGCCCCGCCCACGACATGCCGCCGCTCGAGCACACGCACCTTCAGCCCCGCGCGCGCGAGATAGAAGGCGCACACCAGCCCGTTGTGCCCACCCCCGATGATCAGCGCGTCGTATCTGTCCAAGCCGGGCCCTCCGCCCATCCTTCTAGCCCAGCCTGCGGCGAGGTCCATGCGGGTAGCGGCGCGCTGGTTTGACTGCCCGCCATTGCGCGATCGGTCGCTCAGCGGCAGGCTGAAGGAATGCAGGCGCGCACCCTCCCGGTCCTGGCCATGGCTTTGGCTGCGCTCGCTCTGAATGCCTGCCAGCGCGCCCAGTCCAAGGCGAGCGAACAAAGCCTCCAGCGCCTCCGCGACGCCTTTCCGGGAATGACCGAGGAGTGCCTCGACCGGATTCGTCGCGGAGGCGTCGAAGCGATGCCCAACCGAACCGACCAGTGCTTCGAAATGACGAAGCCGCAGAAGTGGCGAGGCCTGTGGCGCAACGCTTTCGAAGGGCAGCGTTTCTGTCCCGAGCCCGCGCCGAAATGCGAGGACGACGGACAGGCCGGGCACATCTGGATCCGCTTCCCGGACGGTGCGTCGCCCTTTGGCCCGCAGGCGGACGGGAAGGCCTACAGGATCGAATTCATCGGCCGCCGTACATTGATGCCCGGCAAATATGGCCACATGGGCGTCTCGGAGCACGAGGTGCTGGTCGACACGCTGATATCCATCGCGCCGGTGGCGGAGTAGGTTCGGCGACCGAAGCCCGCCCCGTATCAGCGAGCCTTCGCCGCCCCGCTGCCGGCGTTCCCGGGAATCCCGGCCGCTCCCGGTGCGCGCGGACCGGGCCATTCGTCCCGCGGATCTTCACAGACCAGGGTCATTCCCACGCCCTCGGTCGCCCGCACGGGAAGCGAGGTCACGTCGAAGCCATCGAGGCAGAAGACGTTCACGCCGAAATGATCGGGCGCCGCACGCTTGCGATGGAAGACATAGATGCCGCAGCGCCTGCAGAAATGATGCTTCGCGCGGCAACTGTTCCATTCGTAGAGCGCGAGCAGCTCCTCCCCCGCATCGATCCGCAACGCCGCCTCGGGCACCTTCACCATCAGCGCGTTGCGTTTGACGCACAGCGAGCAGTCGCACGTCGTCAGCTCGGCGGGATCGTGCGTCACGGTGAAGCGGATGCCGCCGCAGTGACAGGAACCCCGGTGCGTGCTCACCATGCTACGATGCCCTCAAGACGGGAAATGCAGGCGCTTTCCACGTGGCGGCGTGATTCTCGGCAGAAGCCAATATCGTGTTCAGCTGGTGGTGTGGAGAATGGCATGGTGAAGAATCTCGCCGCCGCCCCTTTTCCGGACATGGTTCCTCGTGGAAGATGCTTGCCGGCCATTTTGCTAAGCCAGCCTGTCGAGCCCCGGCTGAGTCCGAGAGGAGGGAGGATGAATATGGAAACGCGAGCCGGCCTGCCGATCATCGGGTTCGCGGACGCGGCTGCTTTCGATTCCTGGCTGGCCGCCGAGCCGCGATCATCGAAGGGCCTCTGGTTGAGGCTGGCTAAGAAGGGGGCGAGCTTCGCAAGCCTGTCCAAGGCTGAGGCGATTGACGTGGCCCTATGTCATGGATGGATCGACGGGCAACTCGACAAATATGATGATGTGAGCTGGCTGGTGCGATTTACCCCGCGCAAGCGCGCGAGCAAGTGGTCGGAAGTCAATCGGACGCGTGCGAAGGAGTTGATCGAGAGCGGCCGTATGCGTCCTGCAGGATTGGCCGAGGTCGAGGCCGCGAGGGCGGACGGCCGTTGGGATGCCGCCTATGCGCCGGCGAGCACGGCGCAGGTACCCCCCGATCTGCAAGCCGCTCTCGATGCCTCGCCCCGAGCCGCAACCTTCTTCGCCACGCTCACGGGCGCGAACCGGTACGCCATTCTCTACCGGGTCGGCACGGCCAGGAAGCCGGAAACTCGTGCCAAACGTATCCAAGAGTTCGTGGCTATGTTGGAACGAGGTGACACGGTTCACGGCCCTTAGCCCGCGTCCACGAGCCGTTTTCCGAAGACCCGGTGCGATGAACGCCCCTACAACCCCCGCACCAGCCGCACGGCGAACGCGATCCACGCCGGCTCCGCCACCACTTGCTGGCGCATTCCCCCGCCCAGCGGGAGCAGGTGGAGCTTGCCGGTGCCTTCCTCGCCCGCCGGGGCCTCACGCCCGATCAGCCGGCCGAAGAGGAAGCGCCCCGCCGGCCGCGGCACCAGCACGTCGCGGTTGAGCGCGCGGCCGAAGTCCTCCGGCGCCAGCCGCTCGCACCAGATCTCGTCGCCAGCGCGATAGTCGCCGATCCCGCCGTGCACCGTCACGGCGACCAGCCCCGGCTCGGCGCGCGGCGGCACCACCGATGCCGCCCGGCGCGGGGCCTGCGCGCCCGCCCCGTCGAGCACCGCGGCCACTGCGATCTCGGGCCGCTCGGGCAGGCGGACGAGGTCCGATGCATCGACGCCCAGCGCCGCCGCGATCCGGTTGAGCCAGCCGACCGAGACGGTGCGCGTCCCCGTCTCCAGCCGCCCGATCGTCTGCGCCGTGGTCGGCGGCACGCAGCGCCGCCCGACTTCCTCCAGCGTCATGCCCTTCGCGCGCCGCACTTCCCGGATCGCCGTGATCATTGCCCGCTCCATAACCAAATCGGTTTTTTCACTTTCCTACAACCCGGCCTTTATGGCAAGAGCGAGTCGTGAGAACAAAAGGAGATCATCGGATGCAGCAGCTCGTCGAACGCACGCTCGATCCCGGCACGGCGGGCCAGCCCCGCCGGCGCAGCGTGACGGTGAACCTCGCCGAATCGCCGCTCACCTGGCTGCGCGCGCGCGGTCTGGTCGACGCACGCCAGTTCGAGGCGGGCGAGCGGCTGCGCACCGATTACGAGACCGCGTCGCTGGGCCCGCGCGTCACGATGCGCTGGGACGCCGCTCCCGCCGCGCGCGGGCGGCGCGGGGCCGGCGAGCCGCTCGACCCCACGCTCGCCCAGATCGCCGCGAAGCGCCGCTTCGACGCCGCGGTAGGCGCCGCGGGCCCCGGGCTCGCCGACATCCTGTGGCGCGTGGTGTGCGCGGGCGAAGGCCTCACTCCCGCCGAAAAGGCGCTCGGCTGGCCCAGCCGCGCGGCCAAGCTGGTACTCGGCTTCGCGCTGACGCGCCTCGCCGATCATTACGGCCTGCCATGAGCGTGGAAAGCTCGGCCCGCGGCTGCGTTGGAGGACGCATGGCTGAAGGTGGCAATATCGAGGCGGCCTGGGCGGCGCTGCGCGACGAGGCGCGGCGCTGCACGCGCTGCGACCTCTACGAATGCGCCACGCAGACGGTGTTCGGCGAAGGGCCGGTCGACGCGCGGATGATGTTCGTCGGCGAGCAGCCCGGCGATCAGGAGGACCTTGCCGGCCGCCCCTTCGTCGGCCCCGCCGGGCAGATGTTCGACCGCGCCGTGGCGGAGGCGGGGATCGATCGCGACACGGTCTACGTCACCAATGCCGTGAAGCACTTCAAGTTCGAGCAGCGCGGCAAGCGGCGAATCCATTCGAAGCCCAACGCCGGCGAGATCGCCGCCTGCCGCTGGTGGTATGCGCACGAGCGCGAGCTGGTCCGCCCCGCGATGACCGTCGCGCTCGGCGCAACTGCGGCGCGCCAGATGCTCGGCAAGGCCGTGACGATCACCGCCACCCGCGGCCGCACGCTCGATCTCGCGGAGGGCGGGCTCGGCTGGGTGACGATCCACCCCAGCTTCCTGCTTCGCATGCCCGATCGGTCGCGCGCCGAGGCCGAGTTCGCCGCCTTCGTCGAGGACCTCAAGGGCGCGGCCAGGGCAGCGCGGTGAAAACCGCGGGGAGGGTGTAATCTTTGTCATCTTCCGACACTGTCAACTTCCGGCGCTCTGCCGAAGCCCAACCCCTCGGCGATCGCCCGCACCCTGTCGCGCCGCCCGGGCGCGAACCGCTCGACCATCGCATGGTAGCGCGCGAGTGTCCCGGCGTCGGCGCGCTCGGGCGATCCGCTGTCGAAGGGCGGGTCCGGGTCATATTCCAGGCTGAGCTGGACGAAGCGCGCATGCTCCTCGCCGCGGATGGCGGCGGTGAGCGCCAGCGCGAAGTCGATCCCCGCGGTCACGCCGCCGCCGGTCACGCGGTTGCGGTCGAACACCACGCGCCCGGCGACCGGCTCGGCGCCGAAGAAGGCGAGCTGGTCGCGCGAGGCCCAGTGGCTTGTCGCACGGTAGCCGCGGAGCAGCCCCGCCGCGCCCAGCAGCAGCGAACCGGTGCACACGCTCGTCACCCATTCGGCTCCTTCCGCCACCTGCCGCAGCCAGCCGAGCGTCGCTTCGTCCTCCATGGCCGCGACGGTGCCCAGCCCGCCGGGCACGCAGAGGATGTCGGTGCGCGGCACTTCGGCGAAGCTGGCGGTGGGCAGGAGCGCGAATTGCGCGTCGGTCGGCACCGGATCGCGCGTTGCGGCGACGAGGTCGATCCGTGCATTGCCCAGCCGCGAAAGTACCTGCGCGGGTCCGGTCAGGTCGAGCTGGGTGACATTGGGGAACAGCAGGAAGGCGATGTGGAGCGGCGCGGCTTCGGGCATGTCATCCTCCGGTATCGAGGGGTGCCCAGGCGATGCGGCGTCACGCGGCCCGCGCTTCCCGATGGTGCTCCATCCAGTCGCCAGTCACGCGGACGCGGCGAATCTACTCCGATCGGCCCGTCGTGCAAGGCCTTCAGTCCGGGCCGCTGGCACGGGCGGGCCGGGTCCCGGCAGGAACCTTATCGCGGCACGATCAGTTTCGGCGTGCGACTGAAACGAGCGAAAGGGAGGAATGAAGATGCAGACGCATTCGCTGCACGGCATTCCGATCCTGTTGATGGAGCAGGACCAGTTCTGCGCCGCCTATGTGGCGCAGGGACTCGAAGATGCCGGAGCCCGGCTGATCGGCCCCTGCGGCACGGGCGAGGAAGCACTCGCCTGCCTCGCCGATCCCCGCCGTTTCCCCAGCGCTGCGGTGCTCGACGGGTCGGAAGCGGATGCCGTCCGGGTGGCCGATGCGCTGTCCGGGCGCGACATCCCCTTCGTGGTGATCAACCAGCCCTACGACACCGAACCGGCCCCCGTCTGCCGTGGTCGCCCGGTCTTCTCCAAGCCGTTCGGCGCCTTCCAGGTGGTCGAGGCGATCGAGTTGCTCGCCGCCCGGGCATCCCGCCCCTAGACCAGGTGCAGGCCGGCGCGCTTCAGCGCCACGGTGAAGCCACGCATCCCTTCGAGCGCCCTCGCGCTGAGCGCGATATAGGCGCGGCGGCGGTCGACCGGATCGGGCTGGCGCTCGAACAGCCCCGCATCGTGGAGCGTGCCGATCCAGCGCAGCGCGGTCGTCGGCGGCACCGCGGCGGCGATGCACAGGCTCGATACCGACACGCGCCGCCGCTCGAGGTCGGCGGCGAACAGGTCGAGCAGCATGTCCCATGCGGGGTCGGCGAACAGCTCGCCGTCGAAGAATTGCGCGCGCATCCGCCGCGCACGCAGCACGGAGCGGAGTTCGGCGCTGGTCACGCGCACCTCGTCGGTCTCGGGCCCGCGATAGTCGAGCCCCGGCGCACGCACCGGGCCGCTGCTGCGCGGCATCTCCTCGTCGCGGCTCATCCGTGCCAGCGTGTCGGCGATCCGCGCGACTTCCTCGTGCAGCCGCTGGAGCCGCAGGCGATCGGCGTCGCGCGTCACATCGCTGAGCCGCGCATCCGGCGCCCGCGCGGCGAGCATCATCGCCAGCGTCCGCTCGCCGGCGCCGGGCTCGCACAATATCTGCCGCCCCGGCCCGAGCAGCGCGCCCGCCACCAGGTCGAGCTGGTGCGGTTCGGCGACCGCGACCACGCCGATCCGCGCGCCCGCGGCATAGTCATCGATGCGGACGAGCAATTCCGCGAGCCGCGCGTCGGCTACGCCCGCCGCCTCGATCGCGATGGCGTCGACCATCGCGATCCGGTCGAGCGCCCCGGCCGCCCCGTCGATGTCCGCGCGCGCCGTCACGCGCAGCCCCGCGCACGCCGCCGCCTCTTCGGCCAGCCGCGCCCGCGCCGGGTCGTCCGCGATCACCAGGAGATTCGGGCAAAGCGCATACCCCTCGCCCCCGCCCGCCGTCATGTCCGCTTCCGCCATGATCCCGCCCCCAAGGTTCGTCTTCTGTTCCAGAGTGCCGCATGCCTCCGAAACGGTTGAGTCGAGCTTCCTCCATTTCGGAGCTTTCGCCGTGGCGGGCCGGGTCCGGTCCGCGGCAAATGCTCCGTTCCGGAGGGTTCGCCTCACTCGCCGGAAGAATATTCCTCTTCTTCAATTATCTGCGGCCGATTCCTCGAATCGAGCAGCCCCCGCGTCGCCGTGGCGAGCGCACCCGACCAGAGCGGGAGCATCAGCGTGTTGATCACCACGCTCGCCACCAGCGCGGCGAGCACTGTCGGCTTGAGCGCAGCGAGCCCGCGATAGTCGAGCGGCGCGCCGGCGCCCCACGACTGCCAGCCGCCGCCCGCCGCCGCCTGCACGTGCAGCCCGGCCACCGGAAGCATCACCACCATGATCAGCGCGAAGGAGATCAGCGCGAGCAGCACATAGGCGCCGAGCAGCGACCAGAAATGGCCCCGCGTCAGCTCCCAGCTGTCGTCGATGCTGATGCCGCGGCGCACCAGCACCAGCGGATAGACGAGCGAGAGCCGCACGAGCACGAACACCACGCCCGCGAACACGGCGAGCGCGAGCAGCCCGGCGAGCAGCTGCGCCGCCGCGGGGCTCCCCCCGGTCACGAGCTGCGTCAGCGCGATCAGGAAGGCGAAGCCCAGCGCTCCCAATATCCCCGCCAGCAGCACCAGCACGTAGAGCAGCAGCGTGAGCCCGATCATCCGCGCTTCGTCCGGCCCGAGCCGGAGGAAGGCGAAACCGCCCGCTTCGGGCCTGAGCACCGCGCGAAAGGCGGCCGCCGAGAGCACGGTCGAGACCACCAGCCCCAGGAAGCTGAGCGCCAGCCCGGCAACGCCGCGCCCCAGCCCGCTTCCCCCGCGCTCGATCAGCGTTTCGGGATCGACCGGGGCGCCGTAGCGGAACTGCAGCCAGCCGATCGCCGTGCCGCTCACCGCCGAGATCAGGCCCCAGACGATCACCGGGCCGGGGTG
>DATLJJ010000344.1:0-1809 GCA_035538975.1 Sphingomonas sp.
TCATTCCAGGGCGCCAATCCCGCCATCCTTCGGTGCCGTCGAAGAAGCGCCGCCTCAGGGGGACGGTGAGAATGATTGCCTCGGGCGCCGAAGAGAGCCCTGTGCATAGGTCGAATAACCCGGATAACCCGCCTAAACCTAGCCTTTGGCCGGGCCGCACCTATATCCCTGATCCTTCGCCCGACTCACCCGGTTTCGCGCTAGACACAGCCCATGCGCTTCACGCCCCAGTTCCTCGACGAGCTTCGTGCCCGGCTTTCGGTGTCCGAAGTCGTGGGCAAGCGCGTCAAGTTGAAGAAGGCAGGCAGAGAGTGGAGGGGGCTGTCGCCGTTCCAGCAGGAGAAGACGCCGTCCTTCTACGTCAACGACCAGAAGGGCTTTTATCACGACTTCTCCTCCGGCAAGCACGGCGACATCATAACCTTCGTGATGGAGACCGACGGCGTGCCGTTCGCGGAGGCCGTGGAGCGGCTCGCAGGCATGGCGGGCCTGCCGCTGCCGGCGGTGACACCGGATGCGGCGCGGTACGAGCAGCGGCGCAAGTCGCTGCATGACGTCATGGATCTCGCGGCCAAGTTCTTTGCGGAGACGCTGGCCTCGCGCGTGGGCGCCAAAGCGCGCGGCTATCTCGCCGACCGCGCCATCTCGCCGGCGACGCAATTGCAGTTCCGCCTCGGCTACGCCCCGTCTGATCGCTTTGCACTGAAGGAGCATCTCGGCAAGCTCGGCATCTCCGTCGACGACATGGTCGAGACGGGATTGCTCGTCGCTGGCAACGACATCCCGGTGCCGTACGACCGCTTTCGCGATCGTGTGATGTTTCCGATCACGGATCTGCGCGGCCGCGTCATCGCCTTCGGCGGGCGCGCGCTGGAGAAGGACGTTCCGGCCAAGTATCTGAACTCGCCGGAGACGCCGCTCTTCCACAAGGGCGACAATCTCTACAACCACCAGACTGCGCGCAAAGCCACGCATGATGGCAGCCCCTTGATCGTGGTCGAAGGCTATGTCGACGTCATCGCGATGGTCACCGCGGGCTTTGCAGGCAGCGTGGCGCCGCTCGGCACCGCGCTCACCGAAAGCCAGCTGGCGCTGCTGTGGAAGATGGCTGATGAGCCGATCCTCTGCTTCGACGGCGACCGCGCCGGACAGAAGGCGGCGTACCGCGCTGCCGATCTCGCGCTGCCTTTCCTCGCACCTGGCAAGAGCCTGCGCTTTGCGCTGCTGCCGGAGGGGCAGGACCCCGACGACCTCGTTCGCTCGGGTGGGCGCGGCGCGATCGAAGAGGTGATCGCCGCGGCGCGTCCGCTCGCCGACATGATCTGGTCGCGCGAGCTCGAAGGCGGCAATTTCGCAACCCCCGAGCGGCGGGCCGCGCTGGAGGCGCGGATCAGGGAGCTCACCAACGGCATTCGCGACGAGGTGGTGCGGCGCTACTACCGCGACGAGTTCGTCGAGCGGCTCCAGCGCACCTTTGCCCCCGAAGGGGGGCGCAGCGGCTTCGGCGGGCGGGGCAATTTTCGCCAGGGTGGCGGCCGGTCCTTCCAGCCGAGGGGAGGGGCGAATCGATTCGGCGGTCAGGGATTCGGCGGAGGGCGTCGCGGCGTCTCCGGTTCCATCCCTCTGCCCTCTGGCCCCTACCAGGCGGCAAGTCCCCAGCTAGCGGCAAGCCCGATCATGCGCGGCCAGCGCAGCGCCATCTCCCGCCGGGAAGCCCTGATCCTGCAATGCCTGATCAACCACCCCTGGCTGCTGCACGAGCATCTCGAGGAGGTCGCCGCCCTGGAGCTGGCCCACCCGGAGGCCCAC